>CAJGCN010000023.1 GCA_904501815.1 uncultured Clostridia bacterium | reverse complement strand
CGTTAAAATAAAATTCACGAGAAAAATAAAGAAAATAACCTGCAAGGAATGGAAAAGCGGGGAAAGAAAATATTTTTTAAACGAGCTACCGCTTTCGTGTTCTTTTCCGCACGAACAAACGGACGAGATTTCTTCCTTTTCTTCCAAATACGCCTGCATGAAAATTTCCCGAACGGTATCCGGTGTTTTCTTGGGCTTTTCATACGGTTCAACGCATACCTGCTCCCGCCCTATTAGCTTTAACACCCCGTCTGTAAGATACCCGAACGCCACGCCGACTAAGATTTTCACGGCAAGCAATTTCAACAGCGCAAAGCTGTTTCCCGCCGAAAGCAAAATCACGAACGCTTCGTCGCTCGTCGATAAAAAAATCGCAAGCAACGTTCCGACGGTAATATATTTTTTTTCGTAGAGCTTGGAAGCCATAACCGAAAATCCGCATTGCGGAATCAGCCCCGTCGCCGACCCGATCAACGGCCCTAACCGACCGCGAAACCGCGCGGACTTTGCCAAATCCGTTTTACTCTCCAACAGCTCAATGACGATATAAATCAAAAATATCCACAAAAAAAGGGGATAGGTATCCAAAAAAGCGTGGTGGAGAATTTCCAAAAATTCTTTCATACCCGCTTACTCCCTATTTCCGCCAACCGTCTTTTTCGGCGGTTTGGGTTGTACGGTTTTTAAAGTCGCAGAAAGCGGAATCGAAGCCCTTGCCGTCAACGACAAATCCGCAAAATTCCCTAAGCGGTACTGTATCAGCCCTTCTGAAGCGATCATAGCCGCGTTGTCCGTGCAGTATCTCTTTTCGGGCAAAACGAGCTTTAAGCCCTTTTTCTCGCAAGCTTTTTTAAGTTCTTCCCGAAGATACCCGTTCGCCGCAACGCCACCGCCCGCCGTAATAGTATTCACGCCTTTTTCCAACGCCGCTTCTACGGTTTTCTCCACCAAAACGTCTACCGCCGCGCTTTGGAAAGACGCCGCAACGTCGGCTTTTTCAAAAGTTTCGCCCTTTTGCTCTTTGGTGTGGCAATAATTGATTACTGCCGTTTTTAAACCGCTATACGAAAAATTATATCCCCCGCCGCCTTTGAGCATTTTCGGCATAGGAATATTCGCTGCGCCTTCTTTTGCGCACCGTTCCACGTGCGGACCGCCTGGATACGGAAGCCCCAACACTCGCGCAACCTTATCGAACGCTTCACCTGCAGCGTCGTCGAGAGTAGCGCCTAAAATTTCAAATTCTTCTTCCGATTTTGCGTATAAAATCGCAGTATGCCCCCCGCTTGCGAGCAAAGTGATAAAAGGCGGTTGTAAAGTAGGGCAATCCAAATACGCCGCCGCTAAATGCCCGCGAATGTGATCGACCGCAATCAGCGGTTTTTTGAGCGCATAAGCAAACGCTTTTGCAAACGAAACGCCCACGAGTAGCGCGCCCAACAGCCCTGCGCCGTAGGTGACCGCTACCCCGTCGATATCGTCATACGTAATTCCCGCTTTTTCAACGGCGTTTTTCACGACTTGCGCGACTGCGTCGGTATGCGCGCGCGAAGCGATTTCAGGCACTACGCCACCGAACAGGGCTTGTACGTTCGCAGACGAAGCAATCTCGTCTGATAAAATTTTTCTGCCTTGAATGACCGCCGCCGCCGTTTCGTCGCACGAAGATTCAATCCCGAGAATAATCGGGTCTTTTTTCTTAGTATCGAGTTTTTCCAAAGAATAGTACATAGCCTTTCCGCCTTTCTTTTGAAACTGAACAAGCGGCGGCGTACGCCACCGCTTATTATCCGTCGTTAAAATTTTTTCAAATAATCGATTACGAACCCGTGAATATCCCCGTCCATGACCGCTTGGATATCCCCTTTCTCAAACCCCGTGCGGTGGTCTTTGGCAAGGGTATAAGGACAGAAGACGTAAGAGCGTATTTGCGCGCCCCATTCGATTTTTTTGACGTCCCCTTTCATTGCCGCCGCTTCCGCTTGGCGCTGTTCGATTTTCTTTTCTAAGAGCTTAGAGCGAAGCATATTAAAGCACATTGCCTTGTTTTGCAGTTGCGAACGCTCGTTTTGGCATTGCACTACAATCCCCGTCGGGAAGTGGGTGATACGCACGGCAGAAGCTACCTTATTGACGTTTTGTCCGCCTGCACCGCCTGAATGGTAGATATCGATACGGATATCATCGTCGTTGATTTCTACTTCGTCGTCTTCTTCGACTTCGGGCATTACTTCAAGCGAACAAAAAGAAGTTTGACGGCGTTTATTCGCGTCGAACGGGGAAATACGAACGAGTCTATGCACCCCCATTTCCGCTTTCAAAAAGCCGTAAGCGTTTTCGCCTTCTACTCTAAAATCCACGCTCTTATAGCCCGCGCCGTCGCCGGCTTCGCGGTCGAGTTCGTAGACCTTAAAACCCATTTTTTCACAATAACGACAATACATTCTATACAGCATAGAACACCAGTCGCAAGCTTCCGTACCGCCTGCGCCCGCGTGCAGAGCGAGCATTGCGTTGTGGTTATCGTACGGTCCTTTCAAAATCGCGCGAATACGCATATCTTCAATGTCTTTTTCCGCCGTAGCCATCATACCGTCAAGCTCGGAAATCAAGCTTTCGTCGCCCGTTTCTTCAATGAGCTCAATCACGTCTTCCGCATCGGAAAGGGCGGTTTCGCCCGCTTCGTAAGCGGAAATTTTATTGCGGATTTGCGAAAGCTCTCTGCCGATTTTGGTAGACTTTTCCAAATCCTGCCAAACTTCGGGCTTTTCCTGCTCGGCTTCTAATTCTTTTAAACGGGGGCGCAAGTTCTCGATATCGAGCGCGTACCCCGCTTCGCCTAAGAGCGAACGCATGTCTTGTATTTTTAATCTGTAATCGTCTGCTTTAAACATAACTTTCCCTTTAAAAGCTTACTCTTTATTCTCTTTTTCCGCCGTAGTTGCCGCGTTTTCGCTCGCCATGCGGAGCATTTCTGCATTCTTCGCCTGTTCTTTAAACGACGACATATTGCTCAGCGGTTCAGGCATCTGACGGCGTAAAATGCGTTGCGCGGGCGTTCCTGCCGATTGCCCCATTGCCGAAGGAGGGGTGGGCATTTGACGGCGCACGGGGGTGGGTTGCGCGGGTTGCGCAGGTTGTTGGCGCACTTCTAATTTTACTTTCAAAAGCACGGAAATCGTCGTGCGTTGAATACGTTCCACCATTTCGTCGAACATATCGAACCCTTCTTTTTTATAAGCGATTACGGGGTCAACCTGTCCGAACGCGCGAAGCCCGATTCCCTTACGGAGCTGATCCATTGCATCGATATGGTCAATCCAGTTTCTATCCACCGTCATCAACAACACCCGTCTTTCAATCGCGCCGAAATCTACGCCGAGTTCTTTATATTCTTCGATTTTCTTTTCGTATTCTTTTTCTACTTTTCTAGAAATCTTCTTAATTGCCAGCTCGTAGTCCCATTTCATTAACCGTTCGCGGGTGACGTAGTTCGTCCCTTCAGGCAAAAGCTTCGCTTCAAGCGCCGCGTTGAGCTCATCTTCGTTCCAAAGCTCGGGCATATCTTCGATATTCACCGCACTTGCAACCGTGTCCACGACGAAATCGGGGATATATTTCAGCACTTGTTCGTGTACATCCGCACCGCGAAGCACGTTCATACGTTCCCCGTACATTACCATACGTTGCTTGTTCATTACGTCGTCGTATTGCAATACGTTCTTTCTGACCCCGAAGTTTCTGCCTTCGATTGCTTTTTGCGCGTTTTCAATGCCGTGCGAAAGCATTCTTGATTGCAAGCAGGTGTCTTCGTCAATCTTAAAGAAATTATAAAGGGCTTTCATTCTCTCCCCGCCAAAGCGCATGACGAGATCGTCTTCAAGCGAAAGATAGAACACGGACATACCGATATCCCCTTGACGCCCCGCACGGCCGCGAAGCTGATTGTCGATACGCCGTGATTCGTGGCGTTCCGTACCGATAATGCAAAGCCCGCCGACGGCGATAACTTCTTCTTTTTCCTTGTCCGTTTGCGCTTTATAATGTTCGAAAACCTTTTTATAGCGTTCCCGCAACGCGGCGATATTTTCGGGAATTTCGGTGATATACATACTCGTTGCAAGTTCGATATCTTCCGCGTTCGCCCCTTCTTCTCTCAAACGCTTTTTCGCCAAATATTCAGGATTACCGCCGAGCAAAATATCCGTACCGCGCCCTGCCATATTCGTAGAAATCGTGACTGCGCCGAGCCGACCTGCCTGCGCTACGATTTCCGCTTCGCGTTCGTGGTTTTTCGCGTTCAAAATGTTGTGCTTTACGCCGACCTTTTTCAAAAGACGGGAAATTTCTTCCGATTTATCGACCGAAGAAGTACCCACCAAAACGGGTTGCCCCACTTTGTTTCTTTCCATAATCTCGTTGACGATTGCACGCTTTTTCCCGTCTACCGTCGAATACACCATATCGGGCAAATCCACACGCTGAATAGGTCTGTTGGTGGGAATTTCGATAACGTCGAGCGAATAAATAGTTCTAAATTCCGCTTCTTCCGTTTTCGCCGTACCCGTCATACCCGACAGTTTGTTATACAAACGGAAATAATTTTGGAAGGTAATCGTCGCGTAGGTTTTATTTTCGCTACGCACTTCTACGCCTTCTTTCGCTTCGATTGCTTGGTGAAGCCCGTCGGAATACCGTCTGCCGTCCATAAGACGCCCCGTGAACTCGTCGACGATTACGATTTCCATTCCCTTATCCGTTTCTTTGATGATATAATCTTCGTCGAGCTTGAACAGCTTATGCGCTTTCAACGCCTGTTGAATGTGGTGGTTCAAGTCCGCGTGCTCAATCTCTGCGATATTGTCAATGCGGAAAAACTTTTCGGCTTTTCTCGCCCCGCTGTCGGTAAGCTCTACCGTTTTATCTTTGCGGTTAATAATATAATCCCAGTCTTTCGACTCTGCAAGCGAGCGTTTGCCTTCGGGCGCGGCGAGGCGAGCGGCGTTTTTCTTTTCTTCCTGTTCCGCTTCGTAGTTCGCCTGTTCTTCCAAGCTCATCTTCGTATAATCGACGAACTCTTCTTCGGGCTCGTCGTCCACTACGACTTTCTTTTTCTTATTCTTTTTCTTCTCTTCGCGAAGGGCGGCAATCGCTGCGTTCTCTTCTTCTTTGAGTTCGTCGTCAAACCCACCCGTAAACGTACGCACGAGCTTATCCACTTGCACGTAAAGGTCGGAAGACTTTTCACCCTTGCCCGAAATAATAAGGGGGGTTCTCGCTTCGTCGATTAAAATAGAGTCGACTTCGTCCACGATTGCAAAGGACAAATCGCGCTGTACCATTCTGCTCAAATCCGTTTTTAAATTATCGCGCAAGTAATCGAACCCGAACTCGTTGTTCGTGCCGTAGACGATATCGCATTTATACGCTTCGCGTTTTTGGTCGTCGTCCATACCGGGCACGACCACGCCGACGGTAAGCCCCATAAACTTATGCACTTTTCCCATCCACGACGCGTCGCGTTTTGCGAGATAGTCGTTGACGGTGACGATATGCACGCTTTTGCCCGTAAGCGCGTTCAAATACGCAGGCAAAGTAGACACGAGCGTTTTCCCTTCGCCCGTACGCATTTCGGCAATACGCCCTTGATGCAAACAAATCCCGCCGATAATCTGCACGCGGAAATGCTTCATATTCAAAACTCTTGCAGCGGCTTCTCTGAGCGCGGCGAACGCGTCGGGGAGAATATCGTCGAGCGTTTCGCCCGCTTCAAGTCTTGCCCGTAAAACGCTGGTTTGCAATTTCAGCGTTTCGTCGTCCATTGCGGCATACTTACTATCGAGCGCTTCTACGCTATCCGCAATCTTACTCAGCTTTTTCAAGCTTTTTCTACCGTCGCTACCCATTAAATAACTAATCAGTCCCATTAAAAAAACTCCAACCGTTTATTTTCCCATCGGCGGGGCGAAAAGCCCGTAATATCCGATTATCATTCAACTAATATTTTACAATATTTTCCCCGAAAATCAAAGCGTTTTCGGGGTGTTTTTCGAAAAAATATCCCGCGCACACGCATATATACGCGCGCAACGCGAAAATATATCGAAATCTGCCCCTTGATTATACCCCTTTATCGCGCCTTTCAAACACTCCCCCGTTGTGATTACGAAAGAGATTGCCACGCCTTTTCCGCGCCGTCATTGCGAACGAAGTGCGGCAATCTCGCGGAAAAGGCTCGCAATGACTATTTCTTCTGCGGGTGCTTTTCTTTGTCCGTTTATGCGGGGCGTTGCCCCTGCACCCCACAAGGAGCAATGCCCCTTGCCCCTTAATTATTCAAAAAGAAAATCTCGGTCGATTGACCGAGCGGGGTTTTGGTTATCTTAGATATTTTTTTAGCTTACGCACGAGTAGGACTGCTACGCCGATTTTGATAAAATCGAACGGGAAATACGGCAATACGCAGGACACGAACGCCGCCCATAAACTTGCCGTGCCGTGTGAGTTCACATACAGCATAAACCACACCATGCCTACCGCATAACAAGCCATTACGCCGAATAGACACATTACCCCGAAAAACGCGCTTTTGCGTTTTCCGAAATTTTCGCCTACGAAATCGGAAGCAAATCCGCACAGCAACGCAGTCAGCACAAAACCGATTATGTAGCCCCCCGTCGGCATAGCAAGCTTGGCAAACCCACCCGTAAAGCCTGCAAACACGGGCGCACCGCATAAGCCCAACGCAATATACGAGCCGATAGCAATCACCCCGCGTTTCGTGCCCAACATTCCCGCCGTTAGGCATACGCCGAGCGTTTGGAACGTGATAGGAATACTCCCAACGAACACGGAAATCCAAGAACATACCGTCATTACCGCTACGAACATAGCGATATAACAAATATCTTTTGCCGCGCTGCTATTCCGTTTTTTGCGTTCTTTTTCTTGCATTGCCCTTATCACCGTTTAAAAAACGGCTCGCCGAGAGTACGGTAAGCCGTTATTTTATTTTATAAATATTTTTTCAAATCTTCCGCTCTGTCCGTTTTTTCCCAAGCAAAGCCTTTATAACCGAAATGCCCGTAAGCCGCCGTTTTCTTAAACACAGGCTTTCTTAAATCGAGCGTGCGAATAATCGCGTACGGCCGCAAATCGAATTCTTCCTTGACGATTTCCGCAAGGCGTTCGTCGTTGAGCTTGCCCGTGCCGTAGGTGTTCACGAACACGGAAACGGGGTTGGCTACGCCGATTGCATACGCAACTTGAATTTCTACTTCGTCGCAAAGCCCTGCCGCCACTAAATTTTTAGCGATATATCTGCAAAAATACGCCGCGCTACGGTCTACTTTCGTGGGGTCTTTGCCCGAAAACGCACCGCCACCGTGCGCGCATCTTCCGCCGTAGGTATCCACGACGATTTTTCTGCCCGTCAAGCCCGAATCCCCTTCCGGTCCGCCGATTTCAAATCTGCCCGTAGGGTTGACGAATATTTTCGTATTCTCGTCCATCAATGCGGACGGAACGATTTCGTCGATTACGTATTTTTTAATATCCGCGCGAAGAGTTTCTTGCGAAACTTCCGCGTTATGTTGCGCAGAAACGACGATAGTATCCACTCTTTTTGCAACGCCGTCGACGTATTCCACCGTCACTTGCGTTTTGCCGTCGGGGCGCAAATAGTTTAAAACTCCGTTCTTTCTCACGTCGGTCAAGCGTTTTGCCAAGCGGTGGGAAAGGGAAATCGTAAGCGGCATAAGCTCTTTGGTTTCACGGCAAGCATACCCGAACATCATACCCTGATCGCCTGCGCCGAGCTGATCTTCCTCCGCGCCCGTTTCGTCGGACTTTTTCTCCATAGACGCGTTGACGCCCATTGCGATATCGGGCGACTGGTTATGAATTGCAACGATAATTTCGCAAGTATCAAACGCAAACGTACCAAAATCGTAGCCGATATTTTTAATAATATCGCGTGCGGTTTTCTCATAATCGACGTTTGCCGTCGTGGTCACTTCGCCCATAATCAGGAGCTTATCGAACGCCGCCGCGCACTCGATTGCGGCTCTTGCGTGCGGGTCTACGGCAAGGATCGCATCCAACAAACCGTCGGAGATATTATCGCATACCTTATCGGGATGACCTTCGGTCACACTTTCACTCGTAAAAAACTTTCTCACTATACAACCTCTTTTTTTCTATTCGTAAAAAATTTTTATCTTTCTCAACATTTCGGGATTGCCCCACCCCAAGCAGAACTTACGGGTTTCCCGTTATTGCGAGCCTTTGTAAAAGGCGTGGCAATCTTTTTTCAATCCGTCATTTGTATCATTATACCCTTTTTTTTCGGGTTTGTCAAGTATTCTCTATCCGAATACGAGAATAGGTCGCTCGTTGCTTGCAAAATTTTTTCAAGCGTGGTATAATATTCCTATGACTACCAAAGATTTTTTCACAACCGAACAAGCCCAAGCTTTGTCGAACTGTACGCTTTGCCCCGTCGAATGTGGCGCAAACCGCTTGCAATCGGCAGGCGCTTGCGGAGTTTCTCAGTTAAGAATTGCCAAATATTACCTGCATCCCTTTGAAGAGCCGTGCATCTCTTTTGAAAAGGGTAGCGGTACGGTTTTCTTTTGCGGTTGCAATTTGCGGTGTCCGTATTGCCAAAACTACGAAGTTTCCCGAGCCAAACGCGGAAAGCAAATCACTCCGCGCGAACTTGCGGATATCTTTAAAGAACTCGAAGACAGGGGCGCGGAAAATATTTCTCTCGTCACCCCGTCCCACTACGTTTTGCATATTTTGTCGGCGTTCGAGCTATACCGACCGAAAATTCCCGTCGTGTATAATTGCGGTGGCTACGAAAAGGTTGAAACCCTACGGCTTATCGACCCGTTCGTGGATATTTATTTGCCCGACTTAAAATTTTATTCCCCTGCTTTGAGCGAACGCTATTTAGGCAAATCCGACTATTTCGCCGTTGCGGAAAAAGCCGTGAAGTTTATGGCTGAAAAACCTTTCAAAATGCGTGAAGACGGGAAAATGCTTTCAGGCGCAATCGTTCGGCATCTCGTGATGCCCCTTTGCTCGTCCGATTCCAAAACCGTCGTAAAATGGTTTGCCCGCGAACTGCCTAAAAGCGTACGGCTCAGCTTAATGAGTCAATACACGCCCTTTGGAAATATCGAAAAATTCCCCGAACTTAGCCGTAAAATCACCGCAAGGGAATACGACGCGGTAGTAAACGAAGCGTTCGCGCAGGGCTTAGACGAGCGCTTGTTCTTGCAAGAGCGAAATTCCAGCGACGAAAAATATATCCCCGACTGGGATTTTTAACCCCTACCCCCTGCCTTTGAGCTTAGCAAGCCGAGAAGCAATCACGGCGGCGCGCGCAGGCGAAGCGTAATCAAGCTCCGATTCCAGCGCACGAATTTTATCAAGACGGTTTTGCTCGCGGTGTTTCATAGTATGTATTTTGCGTGATTTTTGAATTTTCACGCACGGAGTTTTTATGTTAGTTTCTTTTCACGACCTTTTTTTCGGCTACGCCGGCTCTCCCCTTTTAGAAAAGCTGAATTTTACGCTACACGAACAAACCCGCGCAGGGCTTGTCGGCGGGAACGGCGAAGGCAAAACCACTCTTATTAAGCTGATATTATCAGAGCTTACCCCCGAGCAGGGTAGCGTGGAAAAGCGAAACGGTTTACGGTTAGGCTATCTTCCGCAAAACGGCGGGTTTGAATCGCAAAACACCGTCTACGGCGAAATGCTGGAAATTTTTCGCGACGACGCACGGCGTTTAGACCAACTTAGAGAAGTGGAAAAGCGCATTTCTCTCGCGCAAGAAGGCACGGCGGAATTCAACGCGCTCGCCGCAAAATACGAATCGTTAAACAAACAAATCGCCGCGCGCGACGCCTATCAATTCGAAGTAAAAATCAAAACCGTGTTAAACGGTATGGGCTTTCAAAACGCCTACGAACAGAAAATATCTACCATGTCGGGGGGAGAAAAAACACGGCTCAAACTCTGCCGTTTGCTCTTGGAAGAGCCTGAACTGTTAATTTTAGACGAACCGACGAACCACTTGGATATGAAAACGCTGTTTTGGCTCGAAGACTATCTTTTATCCTTTAAAGGCGCGCTACTCGTCGTATCGCACGATCGGTATTTTCTTGATAAAACGGTGAAGGAAATTTACGAGCTGGAAAACAAGCGACTGACGGTGTTTAAAGGGAATTATTCCAAATATAAGCTTTTAAAAGCCGAACGCACCGCTTTTCTTTTGAAAGAATACGAAAAACAGCAAGAAGAACGGGCGAAGTTGCAAGAATACGTGGATAAAAATCTCGTGCGCGCTTCCACGACGAAATCGGCGCAATCTCGGCGTAATAAACTTGAAAAAATGGAGCTTATCGAGAAGCCGAAACTCCCCCCTGCCCCGCCCAAATTCACTTTTTCGTATTTAGAAAAGCCTTATGAAAAAGTGCTGGAAGTCAACGATTTATTGTTATCGGCAGGCGAAAAAACCTTACTCAAACACGCTTCCTTTTCCTTATTGCGGGGTGAAAAATGCGCCGTCGTCGGGGATAACGGCACGGGAAAATCTACGCTAATCAAGCAAATTGCGCTCGGCAAAAACGAAGCGATTAAGCGTGGCAGGTTCGTAAAAATCGCTTGCTACGACCAAGAAAACGCTAATCTCGACCCGAACAATTCCGTTTTAGAAGAGCTTTGGGGCAGACATATTAGCTGGGAACAAACGAAAGTCCGCGCGGTGCTTGCGCAAGCGGGCTTACCGGCAGAAGATATGGATAAAAAAGTATCCGCGCTTTCGGGTGGTGAGCGGGCAAAGCTCGCCCTTGCCGTTTTTGAATGTGAAGGCGGGAATTTCCTTATTCTTGACGAGCCGACCAACCACCTTGACCTGCCCGCCCGCGAGAGTTTAGAAGAAGCTTTAAGGCAATTCGACGGCACGATAATGTTCGTTTCGCACGATAGATATTTCATCCGCGCGCTCGCAGGCAAGATTATCGAACTTTCGGGCGGAGAATTGACGGAATTCACGGGCAACTACGACGAATACACCGCTTTCAAAGCCACGCAAGCGGAAAAACAGTCCGCCGAAAAAACGGTTGAACGCATACCTGCCCCCGCGCAAACAGGCTATCGCAGTAAAGAAGAGCGCGCGCTCGAAGCCAAACGTCGCGATCGTATAAAGAAAATCGAAAAAGAAATTTCCGAATTAGAAACGGAAGAATCCACGCTCACGGACAGCCTAAGCGACCCGACGGTATCGGGCAACTACACGCTCTTACAAGACGTCTGCAATCGTTTAGAACAAATAAAAAACCGCGTAGACACTCTATACGCGGAATACGAAACCTTACTTTAAAAAAAGCCTGCCACTCGGCAGGTTTTCTTTTATGTTTACGCCCCCTACTAAGGGGCAAAGATTGCCACGCTACGCTCGCAATGACGGGAAGTCCAAATCTTTATTATTTCATTTGCTTGACAAAAGAACGCAATAACGCGATTTGCTCGTCGTTTAATTGCTTGATATCTTCAAATAAGTCCTTTAACGCTTTCGGGTCGCTCGCTTCAAAATCAAAAAATTCTTTCGGCGTAATTTGTAAATAATCACAAATATTAAAAAATGCGTCCATAGACGGAAGCCCGTTGCCGTTTTCAAGAACGTTAATATAGCTTTGACATTGCCCGATAGCCAAGCTCATCTCTCTTGCGGAAACATTCTTTTTCAATCTTAAAGAAGCTATTCTCTCTCGGAATATTTGGTCGGTTATTATCATTGCACACCTCTTATATAATATTGTACTATATAAAAGGTTTATATTTATTTAATTATATTCGCTAAAATGCTTGACATATTTAATTAAATTATATATAATATAAAAAATACATTATTTAAATCAATATCTAAGCGCGTTGACGACATTTATTTTCGGGCTCCGTGAAAGGGGCTCTACTGGGTTTTCCGTATCTTCCTTTCCGTCTCGTACGAACTTTATTATAAAACGCAGCTTGATATAGAACCGCCTTTCGGCGGTTTTTTTTATTCCCGTATTTTCACTTTCTCTATCAGGCGAAAAAGATTGTCGCAGTCGCTTGCGCTCCTTCACAATGACATACGATTGTCATTGCGAGCGTAGCCGTTAGGCGTAGCGTGGCAATCTATTTTTTTGCAAAAACGCTTGACAAAGGAAAAAATATATGATATCATTTTAATATCAAATCAATAAAGGAGTAAACTTTATGCAGGAAATTATTTTAAAGAATAAAAAACACGGTATGCGGACGTTGCTTATTTGTATTCTCGTGGAGTTGCTCGCGCTCGGCGGAATTATTTTAGGCGCATATCTTTTAGAAGACGGCGCGAAAGGGGTAGGCTTAGTCCTTTTTATCATATCCTTGCTCGTGCTTTGTATCGCTTGGATACCCCTTATCGGACTGAGAGTGTTAAAGCCCCAAGAAGCGCTCGTTTTGACTTTATTCGGGAAATATATCGGCACGATTAAAGGCGAAGGATTTTACGCCGTTAATCCTTTCTGTATCGCCGTAAATCCCGCTGCAAAAACTAAGCTGAACCAAAGCGGGGACGTAGCGAGCGCTGGGAGCGAAACCATCACGGCGCGCGCGGGCGTGAATATGATTGATAAGAAAATTTCGCTGAAAATTATGACCTTGAACAACAACCGTCAAAAAATCAACGATTGCTTGGGCAACCCCGTCGAAATCGGGATTGCCGTCACGTGGAAGGTCGTCGATACTGCGAAAGCCGTGTTTAACGTGGATAATTATAAGGAATATTTATCCTTACAATGCGACAGCGCGCTTAGAAACGTAGTACGCGTATATCCTTACGACGTTGCGCCGAACGTGGACACGACGGGCGACGGCGTTGCCGACGACGGAAGTTTGCGCGGGTCGAGCGAAATCGTTGCAGGGCGTATTCGCGACGAAATCCAAACGAGAGTAAACGACGCGGGGATTGAAATTGTAGAAGCGCGTATCACTTATCTTGCGTACGCGCCTGAAATTGCGGCGGTAATGTTGCAACGCCAACAAGCTTCTGCAATTATCGATGCGCGGAAAATGATTGTAGACGGCGCTGTGGGTATGGTGGAAATGGCTTTGGAGCGGTTGAGCCAAAACAAAACGGTTGAGCTTGACGAAGAACGCAAGGCGGCAATGGTTTCTAACCTTTTGGTGGTGCTGTGCGGTAATCACGATGCGCAACCCGTCGTTAATTCGGGGAGTTTATACTAATGAGTGAAAAGGAAAAAAAGCAAATTCCCCTTCGGCTTTCCCCGAAGTTATACAGCGCAATCGCCGCGTGGGCAGAAGACGATTTCCGCTCGGTGAACGGGCAAATTGAATATCTTTTGTCCGAGTGCGTGCGTCAACGCAAGAAGAACGGAAAATACGTAGGCGAAGAAATCGACGCGCCTTTAGATATTGAAATCGAATAACGAAACAACGCGGGAGCTTCTCCCGCGTTGTTTCACGTATTTTCTTAAGCTTTTTAGCGGTCGTTTCGTTTTTTATGAAAAAGTCAAGAAAAAATCATTGACAATTTTCTTTAAGTGGGGTATAATAAATGAGCAATCACACGCAGGCGTATCGAAGCGGTCATAACGAGGCGGTCTTGAAAACTTCCTTCGTCTGTTTATGTAATTTCTTGAAAACCCTTGATTTTATTGGTTTTTTCGCATCTTCGGATGCACTTTGCGAGAAGCGTTTCTCGCAGTTTTCTCGCAATTTTCCTTGACTTGGATTGCGATTTTTGATAAAATTGAATACACGGAGGGTTATCGAAGTGGTCATAACGAGGCGGTCTTGAAAACCGTTTGCCTTCACGGGCGCGTGAGTTCGAATCTCACACCCTCCGCCACTTGCCTTGGAATTCGTTTGAATTCCAAGGCTTTTTCTTTGCTTACTGCGTATCATTTTTTGAGTTGTTACGCTGTGATTGCAAGGGCGTTTTCGATCACCGATGCACTTCCTCTCTTGCTCTCTGCATCGAGGT
>CAJGCN010000022.1 GCA_904501815.1 uncultured Clostridia bacterium | reverse complement strand
TTCCGCAGCAGGAATAATCAACGACCACACAGATGCCGCTATCATTACCCCCGAAGCAAACCCCAACAGGAATTTTTGGATTTTATCGTTTAGTTTGTCTTTTAATAAAAATACGGTTGCCGCACCAAGTGTCGTGCCGAAGAACGGCAAAAGAACGCCGAGCAAAATCGTAGCGAACATTTTTCTACTCCCAATATTCTCTTTTATTCATTATATTGTTTTTCAGCAAAAAAGTCAACGCTTGAAAGGCGTTGTGGCGTAGAAATTTTTTTGTAGAATTTGAATTTTTTATCAAATACAGCCGAAAATCCATTGACGATTTTTATTTTATTTGATATAATGTCAAAGTAAACGTTCGGAGGCGTAGCTCAGTTGGTTAGAGCGCTACCTTGACATGGTAGAGGTCGGAGGTTCGAGCCCTCTCGCGTCCACCAAATTTTTAAACTCCGAGTATTTCGGAGTTTTTTATTTTAGGAGATAAGTATGTCTAATCCAAATTATCAAAGAAACAAAAGAATTTTTACGCTCGTCGGCATTTCCCTACTACTTATCGGGCTCACGCTGACTATTATCGGGTTCGTCAATTTCTTTTCTTCGCTTTCAAACCGTGAAACCCCGTCTTTATTTTGGTGCGCGTTTTTAGGTCTGCCCTTATGCGGTATCGGCGGGGGCTTGACGATGTTCGGATTTAGAAAGGAAATTATGAAAAACGCCGCCGAGCAAAGCGCGGAAGCCGTGAAAGTAATCGTCAACGCCGTTAACGAAGCGAACGAAAGTCAAAAAATTTCCTGCGAGTGCGGCGCAAAAAACGACCCTGATGCAAAATTTTGCAAAAATTGCGGTAAAAATTTATAAATTAGCCCGTGAAAAAAGCTCTTCAAAACGAAGAGCTTTTTCTTTATGTCGATTTGATTTTCTTACGCTTTCATTGCTTCTTCAACAGCAACTGCAACGGCAACCGTCGCGCCGACCATCGGGTTATTACCCATACCGATAAGCCCCATCATTTCTACGTGCGCAGGAACGGACGAAGACCCAGCGAATTGCGCGTCGGAGTGCATTCTGCCCATCGTATCCGTCATACCGTAGGATGCAGGACCAGCCGCCATGTTGTCGGGGTGGAGCGTTCTGCCCGTACCACCGCCCGAAGCAACGGAGAAGTATTTTACGCCGTTTTCGTTGCACCACTTCTTATACGTGCCTGCAACGGGGTGTTGGAAGCGGGTAGGGTTCGTGGAGTTGCCCGTAATGGAAACGCCTACGTTTTCAAGCTTCATAATCGCAACGCCTTCGGGTACGGAGTCAGCGCCGTAGCACTTAACTTTCGCACGGGGACCGTCGGAGAACGCTTTTTCATAAACGACTTTAACCGTTTCGCTCGCGTGGTCGAATTCCGTTTCTACGAAGGTGAAACCGTTAATTCTGGAAATGATATACGCCGCGTCTTTACCAAGACCGTTCAAGATAACGCGGAGCGGGTTCTTTCTAACCTTGTTTGCGTTTTGTGCGATAGAAATCGCGCCTTCTGCCGCCGCAAAGGATTCGTGTCCTGCAAGGAAGCAGAAACATTCGGTGCTTTCCGAAAGGAGCATTTCGCCCAAATTACCGTGTCCAAGACCTACTAAACGGTTTTGCGCAACCGAGCCGGGAATACAGAACGCTTGCAAACCGATACCGATTGCAGCAGCCGCATCAGCAGCCTTTACACAACCTTTTTTAATTGCGATTGCCGCACCGACCGTGTACGCCCAAACTGCGTTTTCAAAACAGATAGGTTGCGTACCTCTGACGATTTTATCGCAATCAACGCCTTTTGCAAGGCAAATTTCTTTACATTCTTCAATAGAAGAGATACCGTATTCAGCGAGTACGCCGTTAATCTTTTCGATTCTTCTTTCATATCCTTCAAATAATGCCATTTGCTTGTCCTCCTCTATTATTCCTTACGGGGATCGATGAACTTCACCGCGCCCTGTTCCGCAGAGAATCTGCCGTAGTGTCCCATTGCCTGTGCGTACGCTTCGTTGGGTTCCATACCTTTTTTAATAAAGTCGGTCATCTTGCCAAGCGAAACGAATTCGTAGCCGATTACTTCGTTGTTTGCATCCAAAGCAAGGCGGGTGACGTAGCCTTCCGCCATTTCAAGGTATCTCACGCCTTTTTGAAGGGTGGAATACATCGTACCTACTTGCGAACGGTGGCCTTTACCCAAATCTTCCAAGCCTGCGCCAATGGAAAGACCGTCGTCGGAGAATGCGGATTGAGAACGGCCGTAAACGATTTGCAAGAACAATTCTCTCATTGCCGTATTGATTGCGTCGCAAACAAGGTCGGTGTTAAGAGCTTCCAACGGAGTTTTACCGGGAAGAATTTCCGCAGCCATAGCCGCAGAGTGGGTCATACCCGAACAGCCGATCGTTTCTACGAGCGCTTCTTGAATGATACCTTCTTTGATATTCAAAGAAAGTTTGCACGCGCCTTGTTGGGGCGCACACCAGCCGATACCGTGCGTAAAACCGCTGATGTCTTTGATTTCTTTCGCGTGAATCCACTTACCTTCTTCAGGAATGGCAGCGTTTTCGTGGCGAGCGACGCCTGCGCCTTTGGCTACGCAGAACATCTGTTGAACTTCTGACGATATTGTCATTACGAATTCCTCCAAAAATTATTTTTTCTTCGTTATTATCTCGTTTAGGCTTGTACGAAATAAGTCTACGCCTATTTCAACCCAAAACGAGCCGAATATAGTATAACACATAAAAAAATTTTTATCAAGTCCGCAAAGCCCTTTTTTAGGAAATTTTTTCTTTTTTTCGATATCTTTAAACGAAAAACGCGCTTCCACGCGCGTTCTTACCGTTTATTTTCTTTTATTCGAAAAAATCTTCGGCGTTTAAATGTTTGCGTAAGCGTTCTACCGCGCGTTTTTCAATACGTGAAATATAAGAGCGGGAAATCTTCATCACCGAAGCCACTTCCCGTTGCGGTAAAGGAATTCCCCCTTTTAAAGCGTAGCGCAAACAAAGCACTTTAAACTCTCTCTCGCTTAAAAGGCGTTCGATTTGTAGGAGTAATTTCTCTCTTTGCACGGATTTTTCCACTTTATCGAATACGTCGTCTTCTTTTTCAAAAAGTAAATCCATAAGCGTTAATTCGTTGCCGTCTTTATCCGTACCGACGGGGTCGGAAAGGGACATAGTGTTTTTATGCTTTTTATTCGAACGAATGAGCATCAAAATTTCGTTTTCAATGCAACGGGCGGTATAAGTAGCGAGCGTCGAGCCGTGTCCTTGCTTATACGTCCCGATTGCCTTAATCAGCCCGATACTCCCCACCGACAATAAATCGTCCGTTTCCGCCGCGCCTGAATATTTTTTTACGATATGCGCCACTAATCGCATATTGTGCTTGATTAAAATTTCTTTCGCCTGTTTATCCCCTTGCGCAACTCGTTCTAAATATCTCTCTTCTTCTTCCTTAGACAGCGGTTTGGGAAAAGACGTCTTTCCCGTCAACGCACCCGTAAAAAAAACGATTTTTCCTAACACCATCCACAAAAAATCTAACAGCATACCCTTCACCTCTTTTCTTCTTTGTCTATCGTATGCCGTAGAAAGTTTGTACTATTCGTCGTTTCTTGGAAATTGCTTTATATTTCCCTACGCAATTATGCCAGACATAGGTATTACGACACGCATAGTATGCGTTGCATAGGTATTATATCAGACATAATAGGCAAAAAAAAGACTTCCGCGAAATATACGGAAATCCTTTTATTTTAAAGGGATTTGAGTTTGTCTGTAAGCCGAGTTCTGTCGTGTACGGTCATCTATCTAGGCTTATCGTCGCCGATAAGCTCAAGCGATATTCACGGCGTTCCGTCGGACGGACAGCCCTATTGACGGACGCCCAATCTTGCAGCGGGTGGGGTTTACATGGCATACCGCGTTGCCGCAGTATCGGTGAGCTCTTACCTCGCCTTTCCATCCTTACAAAGGCTAAGCCTTTGCGGTTTATTTCTGTTGCACTTTCCTTAAAGTCGCCTTCACCTGACGTTATCAGGCACCCTGTCCTATGCTGCTCGGACTTTCCTCATTGCTTTAAAAGCACCGCGACCGTATAACAAACTCAAATCTTTTATATTATAGCACTTTCTTTGAAAAAATGCACTCATTTCCTTGCTTTTTTTTCGAAAAAATGTTAAAATAGTTGCAGTTTTTTATTTTTTACGTAATATTTACGATTTCGTTTATTTTTAGGAGTTTATTATGAAGAAAACGAAGATTATTTGCACACTTGGCCCGTCCAGCAACACGAAACCCACCATTGCCGCACTCGCTGATGCGGGAATGAACGTAGCTCGGCTTAACTTTTCGCATAGCACGCACGAAGACCACGCGAAAAACATTCGCTTAATTAAAGAAGTACGCGAAGAAAAGCAAATTCCCTTGCCTATTCTTCTCGACACGAAAGGACCTGAATTCCGTATTAAAACCTTTAAAGACGGGAAAATTACCTTAAAAGAAGGCGATTTATTCAGCTTTACCACCGAAGATATAGAAGGCGACGAAACGCAAGTAAGCGTTTCTTACGCAGGCATTTGCGAAGAACTTGTAAAGGGCGATAAAATCCTTTTAAACAACGGGCTCGTCGTTTTTGAAGTCGTAAGCATCGAAACGCCTTGCGTGCGTTGCGTGGTCAAAATCGGCGGAACGATTTCCAACCGAAAATCTATGTTTTTTCCCGACAAAGAATTGCGTTTGCAGTTTTTATCCGAACAAGACAAAGCCGATTTACTCTTTGGGATTGAACAGGACGTTGATTTCGTTGCTCTTTCTTTCGTTTCTAAAGCGCAAGACGTGTTAGATGCCCGTAAATTCTTGCAAGAACACGGCGGAGACCATATCGACTTAATCGCAAAAATCGAAAACCGCGCGGGCGTTAATAATTTGTTGGATATTATGAAAGTTTGCGACGGTATTATGGTTGCGCGCGGAGATTTAGGCGTTGAAATTCCTTTTGAAGAATTACCCGACGTACAAAAACATATTATCGATCAATGCCGTATTCACGGTAAACGAGTCATTACGGCAACGGAAATGCTTGAATCTATGATTTATAATCCCCGTCCTACCCGTGCGGAAATTTCCGACGTTGCCAACGCCGTATACGACGGCACTTCCGCCGTGATGCTTTCAGGCGAAACCGCCGCAGGGAATTTCCCTGTTGAGTCCGTTTCCGCTATGTCTAAAATCGTTATGCGCGCTGAAAATAACGTTAATTATATTCAGTATATCGACAGTTTCGCTATTAAAAATTCTTCGGAAGCGTTATCGCATTCGGCGGCAACACTTGCAAAGGATTTAAACGCAAGCGCAATCGTCGTATGCACGCGCACGGGCGCAACGGCTCGTATGGTTTCGAGATTCCGCCCGAATATTAACATTATCGGCATTACCACCGATTTGCACGCTTATCGCAAATTAGCCCTTAGCTGGGGCGTTTTACCCGCTCTTGCGGAAGAATACACTTCCGTTGATATTCTCTTCTATTTCGCGAAAAAGACGGCAATTAAGAGCGGTTTAGTAAAGAAAGGCGATACGATCGTCATCACGGGCGGTACGCCGAACGGAAAGAGCGGAAATTCGAATTTGATTAACATTGAAACTATTTAAAATTTAAAATTAAGAAGAAAAAAATCGACAAGTTCAACTTGTCGATTTTTTTGGAGCTACTAGCCGGATTTGAACCGGCGACCTCGTCCTTACCAAGGACGCGCTCTACCAACTGAGCCATAGCAGCAATTTAATATTTACTATGACATTATAGTGAAAAACGAAAAAAATGTCAAGCTATAACAGGCTGTTTTTGAAAAAATTTTTTAAACTTTTTCAAGTCTTTTACGCCAAGCAAAAAACTTCCCGTATTTATTTAAAAATACGGGAAGTTTTCGTTTGCATTTTCTTATTTTGCGTATTCCACGCTACGGAATTCACGAATGACGTTGACCTTGATTTGACCGGGATATTCAAGCTCCGTTTCAATCTTTTTGGCAATATCTTTCGCTAAGAACAGCGCTTGTGCATCGTCTACCTGTTCGGGTTTTACGATTACGCGGACTTCTCTGCCCGCTTGTACTGCAAAGCTCTTTTCAACACCGTTAAAACCGCTTGCAATCGCTTCCAACTTTTCAAGACGTTTTACGTAGTTCGTGCCCGTTTCTCGACGTGCGCCCGGACGTGCGCCCGAGATAGCATCTGCCGCTTGAATAAGCACCGCTTCCACCGTTTTGGGTTCTACATCGCCGTGATGCGCCATAATCGCGTTGACGATATTGGGATTTTCCTTGTATTTTTTTGCAAGGTCCGCACCGATTTGAATGTGCGTGCCTTCTTGTTCTTGGTCTACCGCTTTACCGATATCGTGCAAAAGACCTGCGCGCTTTGCAAAGTTTACGTCTAACCCGAGTTCCGCCGCCATTTGACCTGCAAGCATGGAAACTTCAACGGAATGTTTATAAACGTTTTGACCGTAGCTCGTTCTGAATTTCAGACGACCTATCAGCTTAATCAGTTCGGGATGAAGTCCGAAGATACCCGCTTCGAATACAGCGGCTTCGCCCGCTTCTTTGATTTGCATATCGATTTCACGGCTGACCTTTTCAACCGTTTCTTCAATACGCGTAGGGTGTATTCTTCCGTCGTTAATCAGCTTTTCAAGGGAAATTCTTGCAATTTCACGACGTACGGGATCAAAACCCGATAAAATTACCACTTCCGGCGTATCGTCGATAATCAATTCAATACCCGTTGCGTTTTCGAGCGCTCGAATATTTCTGCCTTCGCGCCCGATAATACGCGCTTTCATATCGTCGCTGGGAAGAGGTACGACAGATACCGTGAGTTCTGAAGCTTGATCCGCCGCGCATTTTTGAATAGCAAGCGCGATAATCTTCTTCGCGTTCATATCTGCTTCGTCTTTAGCAAGCTGTTCCATATTGCGAACTTGCACCGCAACTTCGTGGCGGGTAGCATCGAGAATTTCTTCCGTCAGCAAACGCTTTGCTTCGTCACGGGTGAGTTGCGCAACCTTTTCAAGTTCTTGCACCATCAATTCGTGCTGAGAACTGAGCTTTGCCTGCAAAACCTTAACTTCTTCTTCTTGCTTGACTAAATCGCTCTTTTGTTGCTCCAACGACTCCATTTTCTTATCGAGCGAGTCTTCCTTTTGGGTTAAACGCTGTTCCATGCGTTGAAGCTCAGCTTTTTTATCCCTTGTTTCACGCTCGAATTCGTTTCTTAATTTTAAGTCCTGTTCCTTTGCTTCGAGGAGCGCCTCTTTTAAAGCGCGCTTACTGTCCTCCTTGCCTTGTGCTATTATTTTAGCGGCTTCTCTCTCCGCGCTCTCACGCACTTTTTCCGCAATTTGCTTTGCCGAACCGACTTGCTTTTCCGCTTTGCTTTTTGCTCGTAAAAAAACAAACAGCACCACGAGTGCAACCGCCGCAATCAAACCGAAAATAATGCTGAGCATTACGGGTACGCTTACCGCGAGAAACAGGACGCTCAAATTAACATTGTTCATAAGATGCCTCCTGTATTAAAATTAAAAATTGATAAAAGTTTATACTTATAGCGAATTCATAAATGGATTTTTATGAATTAACCTTCATTATTTATTCTATCTGTATCTATTGTACAATAAAACGAAAAAAATGTCAAATGTTTGAAAGAAATAACTTATCAAAGTTGATAAAATTCTTGGGAAAGTATAGAAAAATACGGAGCGAAACAAAACTCGCTCCGTATCGTATACAATTTTCAGCGCGTACCTGCCCCCGACAAATGAAAAGAGACAGAAATTTATTCTTCCGTTTGCGCTTCTTCGGTTTCACCTTTTGCCACCGCGCGGATTTTTTCTTCAAGCTCTGCAAGCACTTCGGGATTATCCTTTAAATACTGACGAAGGCGTTCTTTGCCTTGCGCGATTTTATCTCCCTTATAGCTAAACCAAGCCCCGCTCTTTTCCAAAATATCGTATTGTACGCCCATATCGATAATACAGCCTTCCTGAGAAATACCTTCCCCGAACACGATATCAAATTCCGCCTGTTTAAACGGGGGCGCAAGCTTGTTTTTCACGACTTTGGCTTTCGTTCTGTTCCCCATTGCGCCGTCGCTGTCTTTCAGCGTATCCATTTTTCTCACGTCAAGGCGAACGCTTGCGTAGAATTTCAGCGCTTTCCCGCCCGTCGTGGTTTCGGGATTTCCGAACATTACGCCAACCTTTTCACGAAGTTGGTTAATAAAAATTACGCAGGTTTTGGATTTATTGATAATAGGCGTGAGAACGCGAAGAGCTTTCGACATCAAACGAGCTTGTAAGCCTACGTGCGCATCCCCCATATCCCCTTCGATTTCCGCTTTCGGCGTGAGCGCGGCAACCGAGTCGATTACGATAATATCCACCGCCGAACTTCTCACGAGCGCGTCCGTGATATCAAGCGCCTGTTCTCCCGTGTCTGGCTGAGAAACGTATAAATCGTCGAGATTTACGCCGAGTTTTTTCGCATAAACGGGGTCAAGCGCGTGCTCTGCGTCGATAAACGCCGCAACGCCACCCATTTTTTGCGCTTCTGCGATTGCGTGCAAAGCAACCGTCGTTTTACCCGAAGATTCAGGTCCGTAAATTTCAATAATTCTCCCGCGCGGGAAACCGCCGATACCAAGCGCAAGGTCGAGCGTTAAACAGCCCGAAGGAATAACGTCGATTTCCGTTTGCCCAGCTTCGTCGCCAAGACGCATAATCGAGCCTTTACCGTATTGCTTTTCAATTTGCAACAGTACGGCGTCGAGCGCTTTTAATTTTTCCGTGTTCTTTTCTTTCGCCATATCTATAATTCTCCTGTTTATTTTTTTTACTATATTATTTTATATCTTTTTTAAATGATTATACGCAAGATAGAGCGCATAATTGATAGCCTTTTGGGTGATTTCTTCCCGCGAGCCGTCGAATTTATAGCGATACACGTAAACGCGTTCTCTATCGCCCACCGCTAAAAAACACACACCGACAGGCGTTTCCGTGCGGTCAGACAAAGGTCCTGCTACCCCCGTCGTTGCGATGCAAATATCACAATCCCCCGTTTTCAACAAGCCCGTCGCCATTTCGTACGCCGTACGCTCGGAAGCCGCTCCGTAGGTGCGAAGGGTATACTCCGAAACGCCGAGCCGTTTTTCTTTAGCGCGTTCGTTATAAACGTTTACCCCTTCGAAATAGACTTTGCTTGCGCCTGAAACGGATACGATACGGTTGCCTACGCCACCGCCCGTAAAAGATTCGGCTACGCTGATTTTATACCCGCGCAGGGAAAGAAGCTGAACAAGCCGTTCTTCTATCGGCGTTTGGTCGAGCGCGTATACATTATCGCCCAGCCCACTTACTAAAAGGCGCATTACGTCGTCGAGCAAAATTTTGGAAACTTCCCCACCATAGGAAATCTCAAGGATATCTTCGTCGTATTTACGCTGACGGGAAAATTGTATTTTATTATCGCAAAGCCGTTTTGCATCTTCCAGTAAATTACGAACGTGTTCGTCGTTAGCGCCGATTGCCCGAAGAACAGTTTTTTCCTGACGAACGGCGTATTTCTTTTGCAAATACGGAATACAGGCGGTTTTGGCATACGCTAAGCCACTTTCCGAGTTATCTAACGAGAGCAAAAACAGCGTTTTATTAGAAAGAGAATACATTCCTGCACCCAAAGCAGTTGCTTGAAAAAATTCACCGTTTCGACCTTGTCCGCAAAGCTTTGCAAGCGCAAGAAGTAAATTTTTTTCTGCGAGCAATACGATTGCTTCGTACCGTTCAAAAAACTCGTCGATCGTTTTTTGAAGGGGGACGTCGTGGAACTGCGTTAAAAAACGCGTTTCTTCCATTACGAAACCGCCTGCAAGAAACTCGTCCGCTACCGATAAATCCAGCGAACGCAGGCTTTCCTTGCAATTACGAAGCACGATACACGCAATATTCATAGCTTAACTTCCCTTTTATTTTGTGTCCTTTAATACTTGTTTATTCTTCCATACGTAAGAAATGCCCGAAACGACGGTCAAAACCGTTGCTATTGCAAACAATCCTACGGCAACGGACGAAACGATTACGCCGAGCGTTCCACTGCAACCCGCCGCAAGCAATAAAGCGAAGACGGACAAGTCTTGGAATACCGTTTTATATTTGCCGAGTTTTTCCGCCGCAAGCACGATCCCTGCCGCCGCCGCAATTTGACGGAATGCGCTGATAATCAATTCGCGCGCAAGAATAATGCAAACGGACACGGAAGCGATAATATACACCGCCGTATTCGCCTTGCCGAACGCAAGGAATACTTCTTCTTTCGCCGTAAGAACGAGAATAAACGCCGCAGCGATTAACACTTTATCTGCAATCGGGTCGAGAAATTTGCCTAAATTCGTCACCATTTTGCGGGAACGAGCAATATGCCCGTCGATAAAGTCGGTGATTGCCGCAACGGCGAAAATCCCCGTTGCAACGAAATAATGTCCCGTAAAGCTCCAAAAGAAAAACACTACGAAAACGGGAATTAACATAATCCTTACTAAGGAAATTTTGTTGGGTAAGTTCATAAAATATAGTCCTCCGTATTGCCGTACAAATCGTATTCGTCGCAGGCATTGATTTTTACTTGATAGTTTTCCCCTTGCACGGCGTGCGCCGCGTGAAAATATACTTTTCCGTCGATATCGGGGGCTTGAAAATACGCCCGACCGACAAAACATTTTTTATCGTAGTCAATTCCGTCACATAAAACCGTGAGTTCTTTTCCAACGAAAGTAGACAAAAACCGCTTGGAAATTTCCCCTTGCACGGCGTAAAGCTCTTTCACCCGACGGGCTTTCGTGGCGTGATGCACTTGCGGTTTCATACGCGCCGCACCCGTATCCGGTTCTTTAGAATACGCAAAGAAACCGCAGTTCGTCAGTTTCGCTTCTTCTAAGAAAGCTTTCATTGCCGTAAACTCTTCTTCCGTTTCCGTAGGAAAGCCGGAAATAAAGGTGGAGCGGATAGCCATTTCAGGAATTTCTTGACGAAGTTTTTTAAACAACGTTAAATACTTTTCTCTCGATCCCTTTCTATTCATCAGTTTTAACACTCTGTCTTCCGAATGTTGCAAGGGAATATCTAAGTATTTTACGATTTTTTCGTTCGTCTTGATTTCTTGAATCAATTCGTCCCCGATTACGTCGGGATAGCAATACAGCAATCGAATTGAGCTTATATTTTCAAGCGCGGAAAGCTTTTTTAAAAGGGAAACGAAACGGTTTTCGCCGTAAAGCTCTTCTCCGTAGCGCGTGGTGTCTTGCGCCACGACGATTAGCTCTTTTATTTCGCCAAGCTCTTTCGCTTCTTTTACGAGCTGTTCCATAGGATACGAACGGTATTTTCCACGAATTTTAGGGATTAGACAATAGGTGCAATGATTATAGCACCCGTCCGCAATTTTTAAATACGCGTAATGCTCCGCCGTCGTTTGCACTCGTTGGGTTTTAAAAGTATCCCCGCCAGCCCCTACGAGATTGACCCGATTTCCGCTACGATAACATTCTTCGAGCGCAGGAAGCAGTTTATCGTATTCGTTAATTCCTAAGAATACGTCTGCTTCTTGAAAAGGCTCGAACAGCTCGTCGATAAATTTTTGGGGTAGACAACCCGTCAAAACGAGTTTTTCCAAATTACCCCGTTTATATTCCGCAAGCTCTAACGCCGTTTCTATAGCTTCTTCACGAGCCGAAGATAAAAAAGCGCAGGTGTTTACGATAATGATATTCGCTTCGGACGGGTCGTCGGTGAGCGCGTATCCGCGCTCTTTAATAAGTCCGAGCATCTTTTCGCTGTCCACGCGGTTTTTATCGCAACCGAGCGACACGAATCCGAAAATTTTATTTTGCAACATAACTTGCCGTTTCCTTATTCGCACGAACAGTATAGCATAATAAATATGACATACGTGCGCCTATATTTAAAATTTTTTTGAAAATTTTGGAAGTTTTTTAAAGCGCGCCGTATTTACTTTCAAACTCTTCTTTGGAAATAAGTACTTTTCTGGCTTTCGCACCGTCAAAGGTAGAGATATACCCCATTTCTTCCATCCATTCGATAATCTTGCCCGCTTTGTTATAACCAACCGAGCATTTCCGCTGAATCATAGAAATAGATGCGCTACCGCTTAAAATCACGTAGCGGAGAGCTTCCACGTAGACTCCTTCTACGCCTTCTTCACCAGCATCGAGAGAAGCGTCGCCACCAGCGCGGGTATTGTTGATAAAGGCGGTTGCCGTTTCGTCGAAATACGCTTCGTTGTTCATCTTGATAAAGTTAATCACGTTTTGCGATTCTTCCGAAGAAATGAACGCGCTTTGTACGCGCACGGGCGTGTTGATTCCCGACATGGTGTATAAGAAATCCCCTTTACCGAGCAATTTTT
This sequence comes from uncultured Clostridia bacterium, assembly GCA_904501815.1. GTDB lineage: Bacteria > Bacillota > Clostridia > Christensenellales > Borkfalkiaceae > Scatosoma. The sequence goes on along the minus strand of CAJGCN010000022.1, from coordinate 1,829 downwards.
GCGCGCCCGTTTGGTCTAAGATAACCCGAGAATCCACTTCCGCCGCCACCGCAAACGCGATACGGGTTGGAAGATTGCCTTTAATAACGCCCGTAATAACGTCTGCCGACGGGCGTTGTGTTGCAACGATTAAGTGTATACCTGCTGCGCGGGCTTTTTGCGTAAGATTTTGAATACGGTCTTCCACGTCCTTTTTCGCCGCGAGCATTAAATCGGCAAGCTCGTCGATAATAATTACGATCTTAGGCAATTTTTCTTCCCCTTCGGAAAGATGAGAATTGTATTCGTCGATATTAACCACGTACGTTCCCGCACGGCTCATTTGTTCAAACAAGGTATAACGGCGGTTCATTTCCCCGATTGCCCAGTTCAAGCTTTGGATAGCTTTATGCACGTCGGTGATAATCTCGTTAATCATCAAATGCGGTAAATTATTATACAGCACGAATTCCGTCTTTTTCGGGTCGATTAAGATTAAACGCAGTTCCGCAGGGGAATATTTTGCAATCAAGCTAATAATCAGCGAGCCTAAGAACACGCTCTTACCCGAGCCTGACGAGCCTGCGACCAGCAAGTGAATCATTTTGCAAATATCGCCGTAGACTTTGCGGTTGCCAACGTCTTTACCCATTGCGAAGGTAAGCGAAGAAGGCTTTGCGTTTACGTACGCGTCGCCCGTGAGCATACAGCCAAGCTGTACGAATTGGCGTTTGCGGTTCGGCACTTCAATACTCACCGCGCCGTCTTCGAAGTTGGGGTACATATTCACTCCCGCTGCCGCCTGCAAGTTCAAAGCGACGTCTTGATCGAGCGCAACGACTTTTTTCGAAGAAATATGACGGGGCACGACAACGTTATAGCGGGTGACCGTCGGTCCGAACGTGACGGACGAAACGGTAGCTTCGTTAATCTTAAAGCTTGCAAGGGTGTTGACGATTTCTTCTTTCGTTCTTTCCACTTCAAACTGGTTAGTATCGGGCATTACGTCGCGACAGTCAAAATAATCAATCGGCACGCGAACGTAGGGTTTTATCACGCGGGGTTTCGGGGGCGGCACAGGCTTAGGTTCTTCCGCTTTCGGCGGGTCAATCCATTCCGTGCTTTCCGTTCTTTCAAACCCACGTTCGTTTATAGGCTCGCGCGATTCTCTTCCAAACCCGAAACGACCTGTTTCAGACTCGTCTAATTTCCGATTATCGTCAAAGCGGTCGCGTTCGTCGAGTACGGGTTCTTCTTCCCGTTCTTCGAAAATATCAAACGCGTTGATTTCTCTATCGCTCTCTAAACGGGTTTCTTCCCGTTCTTCGTCACGGGGCGGGAACGGCTCTTCTCTCTCTTCAGGGAAACGTTCTCTTTCCCCTTCTTCCCCGAATAAATTCGGCGTTCCCAAAGAGAAATAATCGCCGTATTCGTTGCGTTCGCTCGCCCGCTCTTCCGTTCGAGCCCCAAATTCTTCCACCCGTTCGGCGGGTTCGAAACGATTGTCTTCTTCAATCTCTACGGACCTGTCAAACGAAATATCCCTATCTAAGCGTTCGCCCGTTTCAAAAGGCGTAGAAAAAGCGGAGTTTTGCGCCGTTTCCCGTTCTTCGGAAAGATAAGAAGGCTGTGCGGGCGTAGGCGTGATATTCGGTTGCACGGGTTCGGAATAAGGGCTTCCGTATACGCTCGGGTTTGGCGGCGCAGGCTGTGCAGGCGTAGGCGTTTGGGGATAACCCCCGTACGTGTTTTTGGGTTGCGCAGACGGTCCGTCGTTAATGGAATTTTCATAAGAATTCAAATAAGACGGCGTGTATAGAGAGTCCGTTTTCGGCGGTTGCGTTTCCACA
>CAJGCN010000021.1 GCA_904501815.1 uncultured Clostridia bacterium | reverse complement strand
GGTTTCGCCCGCGCTCGCAAGCTCGTTTGAACCGCTTGAAACGATACGCGCGCGCGCCGCCGCTTCGTCGATTAAGTCAATGGCTTTATCGGGCAAAAAACGGTCGGTGATATAGCGGGAAGAAAGCTTTACTGCCGCTTCAATGGCTTCGTCGGAGATCACGATACCGTGATGCTGTTCGTATTTACTGCGAAGCCCTTTCAAAATAGAAATAGCGTCCTTTTCCGACGGCTCTTCCACCGAAACGGGGGTAAATCTTCTTTCTAACGCGCTGTCTTTTTCGATATATTTTCGATATTCTTCAATCGTCGTTGCCCCGATTACTTGCAACTCCCCACGAGAAAGCATAGGTTTTAAAATATTTGCCGCGTCCATACTCGAATCGGCGGAAGCTCCCGCCCCGACGATCGTGTGGATTTCGTCGATAAACAGCACGATATCCCCGTCTTCCATAACGGTATCCACGAGATCCTTTAAGCGTTCTTCAAAATCCCCGCGATATCTCGCCCCTGCCAGCATACCCGGTATATCCACCGAAAATACCGTTTTATTATAGAGCTGTTCGGGCACTTCGCCCAAGACGATAAGTTGCGCCAGCCCTTCGGCAATCGCGCTTTTTCCCACGCCCGGCTCACCGATTAAAACGGGGTTGTTTTTGGAGCGACGGGATAACACCTGCACGACCTTTTCAATTTCTTTTTTTCTGCCGATTACGGGATCAAGCTTACCTTTTCTCGCCCGTTCCGTCATATCTACACCGTACTGCAAGAGCTTTTCCGTCGTTTTTTTACTCGGCGCGCCCTTATCGAACAGACCTTCTTTCATTCTTTGCGGTGTGCGCAAAGATTTTTCTTGCGTATCTTGTCTATCAGGTTTTCCGCCTTTTTCAAAAACGGCGGGGTTTTCCTGTTCCAAAAAGCGTTCTTTATCCCGACGGAGTTTTTGCTCCCTTAACGCCGTCAACACGCTTTCTTTCAGTTCGCCCACGTCCACGCCAAGCTGTTTTAAAATTTTCACCGCGTAGCATACTTCACTTTCCAAAATTGCATAGAGCATATGCAACGTTCCCGCAACGCCGTCCGTTTCGCTCGCAAAGCGTATGGCGCGTTTAAACATATCTTTCGTCCGTTCCGTCATTCCTTCGATAGAAGAAGCCGTATTGATCGTACGCAAAAAAGGCGGAGTATACTTTTCTTTTTCCACGCCCGCCGACGCGAGCAAACGGTACGCCGAACAATTCGGCAAACACAAAAAACCGTAGACGATATGCTCGCTCCCTACGTAGGTTGCGCCACGCTCCAACGTGATTGCGTTGGCAACGTCGAGCGTTTGTCTTAAATTTTCCGATAATTTCGACATAGGTTCCATACCGTCCTCCATAGCGTACTTGGCTAATCCGTTCTTTCCTATTATATGCCCCGAACGGTTAATCCGTCCGTTGCACGAGTTCGGGCAATACTTTTTTAACGATTTCCGCACGCATTAAATCACATTCGTATTCGCTTGCCGTTTGCAACTCGTTGCCTAACCGAAAAGATGCAGGGCGCATATCGGCAAGAAAATTGTTAAAGTCTTTCATATCCCGCGCTTGCAAGAACCCAAGCGCCATGCCAAGCTTGACTTTGACCATACCTTCGGTCAGCTCTTTTAAAGGTAAAATCGCGCAATTCGTCAACGTGCCGTACGCGCGCAAGCAACCGTCTTTGAGCTTGATTTTCTCTTTTCGGAGCATACGCTCCCGTTCTCTAAGTTCCAAATCGCAAAGGCTCATCGTCACCTTGCTTACCATTTGCAAAATTTCCCCTTCCGAAACGCCGAGCGTGCGCTCGTTGCTGATTTGATAGCTGTATCCTTCCGCAAGCGAGCCTTCTCCGAACACCCCGCGCACGGTCATACCGCCTGATTTGAGTTCGGGCAATAAGTCTTCAAAGCTTCTATTCCAAGCAAGTCCGGGCAGAAACATCATTACTGACGCGCGCATACCCGTTCCGACGTTGCTCGGACAAGCCGTCAAATACCCTAATTTTTTATCGTAAGCAAAATTGATATTCGAAGAAATGTTTTCGTCGATTCCGCTCAACCGCTCGTACGTTCTAACTAAGTCGAAGCCTTGAAAGATATACTGTTCGCGCAAATGGTCTTCTTCGTTGACCATAATCGAAACGTCTTTGTCTTTTGAAATAAACGCCGCGCCAAAGTCTTTTCTCTTTAAAAGAGCAGGACTTATTAAATGTTGCTCTTGCAACAAATTCCCTTCTTCCGCGCTAATCTCGTCCATATCGTAGCGTTTGAAATTCCCCGCGCGTTTAATTTCATGCCCGACGATTTCGACGATTTCTTTGGCTTCCTTTTTCTTTAAGCGTTCGGGAAATTCGTAGGATTCTAAGTTTCTCGCGAGCCGTACGCGCGTGGACGTGACGATCGTTTGAATAAATTCGGGAGTTCTCACGTCAGTTCCCCCTTTTTCATTGCGGCAATGTCCGCACGGAGCGAAGCAAGCTCACGCTCGTAAATTTTTGCCGACGAGGAATTTTCCGATTTTTTCTTATCCAACAAAATTTGCACTTCGTGCGCGCGCTTGACGAGTTTTTCGATATCGCTCGAAGCTTCTTCTTTCCCGCAATGCGCTTCCGCCGCCCCTTGCATTTTAAGCACGACGGGCAACACCGCGCCCGAAAGATAAGAATAACACTTTGCGCACCCGACGAGCTTTTTTTGCTTAAACGCCGCAACCGTCATACCGCAAGCGGGACATACCGTACGCGGTTCTTTTTCGTCGCTTACGCTCACGAACAGACGGCAATAACATTCCAAGCAATAATATTCCGTCGTTTTCACCGTCTTTTTATCCACGATTTTACGCTTCTCGTAGGTTTTCGACGCTTGATTTTTCTTGCAATGACAGCACAGCATACCCCTTATTCTTGCTCCTTATTCTGTTGCTTACGGTTTTTTACGAGCGTGTAGCGGAAGAACGTCCAAAGCACTTCTAAAACCTGTAATGGTACGCCGAGAATAAAAAACACCCACGCGCCCGAAACGTCTGCGCCGAAGCGTTGACCGACGAACACCGTCGTTAAAAACGCTCCTAAAAGAGCCGACCAAATCACGAGCGAAACGGACAGGAAATTCAGCATTTTATATTTCCACACGGACGAGAATACGATTAAAAGAACCGCGTTGACGGGAATAGCGTAAATGAACGCCATCCATTCTTTAAGTTCGTCGTCAAACCAAAGAGTCGTTGCGGCAAACAGGCTAGTTGCCACCAACCACACGATACCGCTCGATAACAGCATAACCATAATGCGGAAGAAGGTAGATTTTTTCTTTTCCCTTTCCCGTTCCGCAACGATTTTCTCCGCTTTTTCCCCCACCAACTCGTCTAACGTCACTTTGAAAATTTCCGCGAGTTTTAACAAAATGTACACGTCAGGTACGCCGTTGCCCGATTCCCATTTAGAAACCGATTTATCCGAATAATTGATTTTTTCGGCAAGCTCCGCCTGCGTAAGGTTTGCCGCCTTACGGTATAAAGTCAAATTCTGCGCAATCCGCGCGTTGATCAAAGTAATATTCTCCATAGTATTATCATACCATTTTTTTTTCTTTCCGTCAAGTGCCTAACCCTGATTTTATACAGTTTTCACCTACGGTGAAAGGTTTTTTATCTAAATACGCCTAAATTATACGAAAAATCCCCAACGCAAGGTTGAGGATTTGATTTTTTAATAAGCTCTTGCGAACACGATAACGTGCTTTGCCTGCTTTCCGCAAACAGCGCAAGTTTCTTTTTGCTCGCCTTCGGCAAACACGCGCGCCGTCGCGCCCGTTTCTTCTTTGATTTTGTCTTCACATTCACGGCAACCGCACCAACCCGCTTTCACGAAGTTTCCGCCGTCTACCCCTTTCAAAATGCCTTGCATATCGTCGGCGTATACGATACGGTTTTCCCGACGGGTACGCGCGGCTTCGAGCATATCCTTTTGCACCGTAGATAACAGTTCTTTCACCGTTTGAACAGCGTTTTCTATAGGTTGTTCGCTCTTTTCTAAGGTATCTCTTCTCGCGCAGAGCATTTTGCCCGCTTCGATATCGCGCGGTCCAAGCTCGATACGAAGGGGTACGCCTTTCATTTCCCATTCGTTAAACTTCCAGCCGGGCGAATTGTCGCTGTTGTCGAAGACTACGCGAATACCCGCCTTTTCAAGCTCTGCTTTCAACGCTTCGCAAGCTTCCACGACCCCGCCTTTTCGCGCCGCAATCGGAACGATTACGCATTGCACGGGCGCAACGACAGGCGGAAGAACTAAACCGCGTTCGTCGCCGTGCGTCATAATCACTGCGCCGATTAAACGGGTGGATACCCCCCAAGACGAAGTGTACGCCGTCTGCAACACCCCTTCTTGTCCTAAGTATTGAATATTAAACGCTTTGGCAAAGTTTTGACCGAGATAATGCGAAGTACCCGCTTGCAAGCTCTTGCCGTCTTTCATCATGGCTTCCATCGTGTAGGTAGCTTCCGCGCCTGCGAATTTCTCCTTGTCCGTTTTTCTGCCCGTAAGCACGGGAATAGCAAGGCAATTTTCCGCAAACTCTTTATATACGCCGAGCATGGTCAGAGTGTCTTCTTGCGCTTCTTTTGCGCTTGCAAACGCCGTATGCCCTTCTTGCCACAAAAACTCGCTCGTTCTTAAAAAAGGACGGGTGGTTTTTTCCCAACGCATAACGTTGCACCATTGATTGACTTTCATAGGCAAATCGCGATAAGACTGCGTCCATTTCGACATCATCGTTCCGATAATCGTTTCCGACGTAGGACGAATGGCAAGCGGTTCGGCAAGCTCTTCCCCGCCCGCAACCGTGACGACCGCAATTTCAGGCGCAAACCCTTCCACGTGCTCCGCTTCTTTCGTGAAATAGCTCATAGGAATTAACAAAGGGAAATACGCGTTTTCCACCCCTTGTTTTTTAAATCTTGCATCTAATTCTTTTTGGATATTTTCCCAAATCGCATAACCGTAAGGTCGAATGACCATCGTGCCTTTTACAGGTCCGTAGTCCACGAGCTTGGTTTTAAGCACCACGTCGGTATACCATTGCGGGAAGTCCGCGTTAATGTCTGCGATTTGTTCTACGAATTGATTTTCTTTCGCCATAATTACCTTCTTTTCGACGGTGTTTTCCGTCCGTTTTTACATTTTTTTATTTCTATGAAATATTATACAAGAAAACACTTTATTTTTCAACCGTTTTAACGCCCTTTTCGTTTATTTTTCAAAAAACGCTATTAAAAAACGGTTTGGCGTATTCTAAACACTACGCCAAACCTTATATTTTACTTTCTATCTGAAAAATAATCAATACGCATTGCTTTTTTGACTTCCGAAAGCGTTTGCGCCGCTACCGCTTTGGCTTCTTCACTACCTTTATACAGCATATCCCAAATCGCAGGAATATCTTTTGCCAATTCTTCTCTTCTTAAACGGATAGGCTCTAAGGTTTCTTGCATTACTGCATTCAGGAATTTTTTCACCTTCATATCCCCTAATCCGCCGCGCTCGTAGTGCGCTTTCATTTCCGCTAAGTTTGCGTATTCAGGCAAATATCTGGAAAATTGTTCGTCCTTTGCAAATGCGTCTAAATAAATAAAGGTGGGGTTATGTTCCGTATCGCCCGGATCGCTTACTTTCAAATGGTTGGGGTCGGTGTACATACTCATTACTTTGCGTTTAATCTCGTCCGCACTATCCGAAAGATAAATACAATTCCCCAGCGACTTACTCATTTTCGCCATACCGTCCGTACCGGGTAAGCGCAAGCAAGATTTGTTTTCAGGCAACACCGCTTTCGGTTCAACGAGAGTTTCGCCGTAGAGATTATTAAAGCTTCTCACGATTTCCCGTGCCTGTTCGAGCATAGGAAGCTGGTCTTCTCCAACGGGTACGGTCGTTGCCTTAAACGCCGTGATATCCGCCGTTTGCGAAACGGGATAAGTTAAAAAGCCCATCGGCAAAGAAAGCTCGTAGTTCTTTTGCTTGATTTCCGCTTTTACCGTCGGGTTGCGTTCCAGCCGAGCAAGCGTGACCAAATTCATATAATAAAAAGTAAGCTCGGTCAACTCCGCTACGTGCGATTGCACGAATACGGTGGATTTCGTAGGGTCAATCCCGCAAGCGAGATAATCGAGCGCAACTTCCGTGATATTCGCGCGTACCTTTTCGGGATTATCGAAATTATCCGTGAGCGCTTGCGCATCGGCAATCATAATATAAATTTTGTCAAACTCTCCGCTGTTTTGCAGTTCCACACGGCGTTTTAACGACCCTACGTAGTGTCCGATATGCAATTTCCCCGAAGGTCTGTCGCCCGTTAAAATTATTTTAGACATTTTTCTAAACTCCTTTTCGTTTGAAGTGCGTAAACGCGGACACGGTAGCCCCGTTTTTTAATTTTCCAAATTCGTTTTTAATAATTTTCGTCATAAAAATCCTTTTCAGCGTATGGAATTTTCTCCTTTTACGCAAACTCAAACTATGAATAAAAATCTTTTACCCTTTACGGGTTTTATGTTTCTTTGCGCCGTGTTTTTACTTTTCGCTTTCGCCTATTTAAACGGCGGTTCGCTGTTATTTTTTAAGTTTTAATAAATTTTACGCGCCGTATTGTTTGCGGTATTCATACATTGCAGGTAAATGTTCTTTAAAATCGATTACCCCTTTTTCAATGGCTTCGATAATATCGTTCATCGTCACGACGGAATACACGTCGATCCCGAACTCTTTTTTCGCTTCGGCAACGGCGGAAAGCTCGCTATTTAACGCCTTTTCCATTCTATCGACGGAAATAATCATTCCCACGACTTGCACGTTTGCCGCCGCTTCTAATTTCGGTAAAATTTCACGCAAAGCTTTTCCCGAAGTCATTACGTCTTCAATGATAATCACCTTTTCGCCGTCTTGCAGTTGTTTTCCAACGAACAGACCGCCTTCGCCGTGATCTTTGACTTCCTTTCTGTCGAAACAATAATTGAGCTCTTTTCCGTAGCCGTTAAAAAGCGCAATTGCCGTCGTCACCGAAAGGGGGATACCCTTATATGCAGGACCGACGAGCGTTTCCGCTTCTAAGCCGTTATTTTCAATACAAGCGGCGTAGTATTCTCCAAGCTTTGCAAGTTGTTTGCCCGTTTTATAGTTCCCCGTATTGATAAAATACGGGGCTTTTCTTCCGCTTTTTAAGGTAAATTCACCAAAACGCAACACGCCGTTTTCCACCATAAACCGAATAAATTCTTCTTTGTAAGTATACGCCATTTTCTTTTCTCCTTTTATCGCTGATTAAGTTGGAGCGTACCCGTCAGTTCGCTCACGTTTTTCACACCGTGCTTATCGCACCATTCGTTTAAGCCTTTAATAATTTTCGGCATTGCGTAAGGGTCGGTAAAATTCGCCGTTCCCACTTGCACCGCCGTCGCGCCCGCCATTAAAAATTCAATCGCGTCTTCCGCACAGGTAATCCCGCCCATACCTACGACGGGAATATTAACCGCTTGCGCCGTTTCGTAGACCATTCTAACGGCAATCGGCTTCACGCCCCCGCCTGAAACACCGCCCGTGTTGTTGGCGATAATCGGTTTACGGCGTTCGATATCGATTGCCATACCCGTCAGCGTGTTGATGAGCGAAACACAGTCCGCACCGCCGTTTTGCGCCGCCAACGCGTTGGTTGCAATGCTTTCCACGTTCGGAGAAAGCTTCACCATAAGCGGCGTAGCCTTTAATCCGCTTTTCGCATAACGCGTCACTTCCTCCACCGATTGCGGTTTAATCCCAAACGCCATTCCGCCGCTTTTTACGTTCGGACAGGAAATATTCAGCTCTACCATATCCACCAGCCCGTCGAGCTTTTCACAGATATTTTTATAATCGTCGAGCGTTTTTCCCGCCACGTTTGCAATCACCCGCGTTCCCGTTGCTTTCAGCCATTCTAAATCGCACTTAATGAAATGCTCTACGCCGGGATTTTGCAAGCCGACGGCGTTTAAAATCACCCCGCGACTTTCCGCGATACGGGGAGTGGGATTGCCCACTCTCGGCTCTAAGGTCAGCCCTTTCGTCGATACCCCGCCGATTTCTCCGATATCGAACAATTCGTTATATTCACGCCCGAACCCGAACGTACCCGAAGCGCCGATAACGGGATTTTTAAATTGTACGCCACAAATATTTACCGATAAATTCGCCATAATTTTTTCCTTTAGTTTACTCTTTTTAAAGTTCGACGTCGTTGACGTTAAACACGGGACCGTCTTTGCAAACTCTTGCCCGTTCGCCGTTCGTTAAGTTGCAAACGCAAACCAAGCACGCGCCGATTCCACAGCCCATACGTTCTTCTAATGAAACGTAGCAAGGCAAATTTTCTTTTTTAACTAATTCTTTCAAAGCTCTGAGCATAGGCGTAGGTCCGCACGACAATACGACGTCGGGACGGTAGCCCTTTTTTAAATCCGCTTCAAACGCTTGCACGGCGTTCATCTTCGCGCCGTAGCTCCCGTCGTCGGTGACGGCTACGAACTTCGACGCCTTTTCAAATTCTTCCACGCCACAAACTGCGTTTTGATTGCGGTAGCCGATATACGCGTTAATTTGTTTATTTTCGCCGTATTCTCTAAGTACGGAAATAAGCGGGAACACGCCCACGCCCCCGCCCACGAGCGCAACGTTTCGTTCTTGTTTTTCCACGAAAAAGCCGTTGCCGAGTGGCATTAAAACGTTTAAACGCGTACCTGCCTCCATCGTTTTGAGTTTTTGCGTGCCTTCGCCTTTGATTTGATAGCAAAAGGTAATCAACGCCCCTTCCGCTTTACAAATGGCAATCGGACGGCGCAACAAGTGCGTACCGCCGACGGAAATATTCCCAAACTGCCCCGCTCGAACTTTCGCTTCTTCGCCTACGTCAAAGGTAATCGAAAAAATATTCTCCGCGATTTTTTCGTTTTTTACGATAATTGCATTATAATCTTTCATTGCCGTTTTCTCTTATTTTCCCATTCTTCCGATTACGCTCGACAAATCCTTTTGCATTGCAAGCGTAGCCGCTTTCGCCGCTTCGTAATACGTCCCGCCAAGCTTTTTATACGCGCACAAAATTCCGCGCGAATTATTGACTACGCCACCCAGCCCGTTTGCGCCGAAACAGCTTTTAAGCATTTCCGCGTTTCCGCCTTGCGCGCCATAGCCGGGAATCAAGAAAAAGGTATGCGGAAGAACTTCTCTAAGCCGAGCAGCTTCGGCAGGATGCGTTGCACCAACCACCGCGCCTACGGCAGAATATCCGTATTTCCCGATCGTGCTTTCGCCCCATTTTTCCACGAGCCCGCCCATATATTCGTAGACGGGTTTTCCGTTTTCCAAAATGAGATTTTGCAATTCTCCGCTCGACGGGTTCGACGTTTTCACCAGCACGAAAATTCCTTTATCGTTCTTTTCGCATTGTTCCACGAACGGCGCAATTCCGTCCGTCCCTAAATACCCGTTGACCGTCACGTAATCAGCAGGGAAAGGCTTATAGCTTTCTCCGCCAACTTGCGTTTCGCCTAAAAAAGTCTTTGCATAGCAAGAAGCAGTCGAACCGATATCGTTGCGCTTTGCATCGGCAATCACGACCAAATCTTTTTCCGCCGCATATTTAAGCGTTTCTTCAAAAGCTTTCATACCTGCCACGCCGTACATTTCATAATACGCGATTTGCACTTTCACAGACGGAATAAAATCTTTCAACGTATCAATCAATTTTTTATTGAAATCGAAAATTCTCTCCGCCGCCCCTTCGAAGGTGCTTACGCCCGCTTTCATCTCGTCGGGCAAGTAATCGAATAAAGTGTCCAGCCCCACGCAGGTAGGATTTTGCAACGCGATAATGCGTTCGATAAGTTGATCGGTAATCATAACGTTCTCTCCTTTTTCTTCCGTTTCTCTTTTCTTATTTCATTCTTACGCCACAAACGCGTAAAGTTTTCGTCTTTGCCCCGCCGTCTTTTTCTTGCACGGGTTCTAAACTCTCGCCGTATTTTATCTCGCCGTCGACGAGCGTATACTTCACAACCCCGCTCAGCTTATAGCCGTTAAAAGGAGTATTTTTTCCTTTAGACAGGAAGTTATCGGAGTTGACCGTCCATTCTTCGTTTAAATCGGCAATCGTGAAATCGGCAACTTCGCCTTCTTTAATTTCCCCGCCTTCTAAATCCAAAATCTTCGCAGGCGCGTAGGACATTCTTTCCGCAATTTCAGGCAAGCTCAAAACGCCCGCCTTATATAAATAGGTAATCGCGAACCCGAACGACGTTTCAATTCCGCTAATCCCGAACGCGGCTAAATTATATTCCACGTTCTTATCGTCCGCATGGTGGGGCGCGTGGTCCGTCACGATACAATCAAGCGTTCCGTCTTTCAAGCCTTCTAAAATCGCCTGTTTATCGATTTCTTCGCGAATAGGCGGATTGACTTTGGTATTCGTATCGTAGCCCAAAATAATCTCGTCGGTCGCAACGAAATAGTGCGGACAGGTTTCCGCCGTCACTTTAATCCCCGCTTTCTTCGCATCGCGAATCATTCTCACCCCGCTATACGTGGAAACGTGGCAAATATGCACGGGGGTATCCAGCGTTTCGGCAAGGGAAATTTCACGGGCGATAATCACGTCTTCCGCCGCACGGGGAATCCCTTTCAAGCCCGCAATCGTCGCACTCAGCCCTTCGTGCACCACACCGCCGTCGACGAGATCTTTGTCTTCACAATGGCAAAGGCATTTGATATTAAAGCCTTTCGCATACTCCATAGCAAGGCGCATCAAGCGCGCGTTCTTTACCGCCACGCCGTCGTCGGAAATAGCCACCGCACCCGCCTTTTTCATGCTCGCAATCGCTGCCATTTCTTCCCCTTTCTCGCCTTTCGTGATCGCGCCGATAGGGTGAATTTTACAAAGATTTACTTCCTTGCCACGATATTTTACGTAGCTTACCGCCACTTTATTATCCAACACGGGATTCGTATTCGGCATACAGCAAATTTGCGTAAACCCGCCTTTTACCGCCGCCATTGCCCCGCTTTGGATATCTTCTTTTCTTTCAAAACCAGGTTCGCGCAAATGCACATGCATATCAATCAAACCGGGAAATACGTGCAATCCTTCCGCGTTGAGCACCTTTTCCCCGTTTTGTTCGATTGTATCGGCAATCTTTTGGATTTTTCCGTCTTTTACTAAAATATCCTTTTTCTCTACGCCGTTTCTAAACACGACGTTGCCACCGCGAATAATCATTTGAGTACCTCCCCGCTATTTCTTGCTTCGTTTAATAAGCTCAACACCGCCATACGCACCGCCACGCCCGAAAGGACTTGGTCTTCAATACGGCTTCTTTCGTGGTCGATAATCCCGCTCGTAAGCTCTACGCCACGATTAACAGGGCCTGGATGCAAAATAATCGCGTTCGGATTTGCGAGCGCAAACGACTTTTCGTCCACCCCGTAATTCGCCGCGTACTCGCCAAGCGACGGGAAGTTGCCCGCTTGTTGGCGTTCTAGCTGAATACGAAGCCCCATTACGACGTCTGCGCCTTTTAAGGCTTCTTCTCTCGACGAGCAAAGCTTTGCGCCGAGCTTGTCCATTCCTTTAGGAATAAGCGTTTCGGGCGCAAACATTCTCACTTCCGCGCCCATCTTTTTCAAACCGAACAAATTAGACTTCGCTACCCGCGAATGTTTAATATCCCCTAAAATCGCCACTTTCAAGCCTTCCAACCGCCCGAAAGCTTCGCGCATCGTCAACATATCCAAAAGCGCTTGCGTGGGGTGTTCGTTCATCCCGTCGCCCGCGTTCAGCACGCCCGCCTTGACCGTTTTGGCAAGCAAATAGGGAGCGCCGCCCATAGGATGCCGCATAACGATAAAATCGTTTTTTTGCGCGTCGAGAGTTTTTCCCGTATCTACGAGGGTTTCGCCTTTGGCAACCGACGAAGTTCCTGCGGCGATATTAATCGTCGTCGCGCCGAGATATTTCGCCGCTTGCTCGAAGCTCGTACGGGTACGCGTACTGTTTTCATAAAACAAAATCGTGACGGTTTTGCCGTCTAAGCGGTTAATTTTCTTTTCCCCGCGCTTAATGCGCTGTTTAAACTCTTCGGCAAGGTCGAGAATTTGGGTAATTTCTTCTTTACTCGCATCAATAAGCCCTAACAAATCTTTTCTTTTCAGCATTACTCTTCTCCCGTACGTTATTTTCTTTATCCAACTTGAAATTATACCATATTTCGCTCAAATTGTAAAGGATTACGCGACGAATTTTACAAAATCCGTCAATAAATTTTCACTAACTCAAAGCGTACCTTATCGCAAGAAGCCAAAATATACTCCACGCCGTTCTTTTCTGTTTTTAAAGGAAAATACGCCGCGCCGTGTATATGCCCGAACACCGCTTTCTCTACCCCGTTTTTCTCAAACAACTGCGTAAAGAGCGTATCTTCCCCTTTGACGGTAAAGGGCGGATAATGGATCATAGCAACGAGCTTATCCCCTTCACGGCGCAAAAGCTCCGCATCTTTAAACGCAAGCCGAAAGCGCTCCGCTTCCCGCTCGTAGAGTTTTTTATCCTGTTCGGAAAAATCAGGCGCACCGGGACAACTCCACCCCCGCGAGCCTACGATAACAAGCCCGTCGAAACGCACGGCATCCGTTTGCAGAAAATAAAAATTATTATCGGGCGCGCTGTCGCGAAGTTTGGTAATACCGTTCCACCAATAATCGTGATTGCCCCGTATAAAAACTTTTTTGCCCGGCAAAGGCGCAAGCTGTTTTAAATCTTCGAGCGCATCAGACATCTTCATTGCCCAACTGATATCCCCTGAAATAAGCACGACGTCGTCCGCCTTGACCTTTTCCAACCAGTCGTATTTAATTTTTTCAAAATGCCCTTCCCAGTTCCCGCCGAACACGTCCATAGGCTTGTTCGAATTCGTAGACAAGTGCAAATCGCTGATAGCATAAACGTTCATAAGACGATTATACCAAAAAATACCGCAAAAAGCAAGTTTTTGCACATAAAAAAACGAGCCTTTTCCCGTTTTAAGGAAAAGACCCGTCTGCTTTTAGCACTTATCCCTTGCCGTTGCAATGACAACCCTGCGGATACAAAGGCAATTCAAAAAATCCCGAACATACTTCTTGCGAATATTCTTGCGCGGGCGGAATTACGCAATACCCGTAAGTCGGCACGAGCAATTCCACGAGCATAGAAATCTTTAAAATTACCGTCGCGCAAATATTCACCGTAAAGGTGTTATTCGTCGCGTCGAACGAACCTTCGGGCGCAACCACGCTGACCACGCCTTTCACCGAAAACGGCATAATGGAGGGGGCAGGTACGAACAAAAGCACGTCTTCCACGATAGAAACGTTCGCCGTTGCAGAGCCTTCCACGCCGTTTGCATCGGTATACAGCACTTCGACGGGAATGGTAAGGGTAGCTTGCACGCGCGCACAGTTTTTATCCACCTGACGGTCAATCGAAAGATTAGAAACGGTAGCTTCTGCGGTGAGCGACCTTGCGCTGATAAACGTCAAAGGATATGTAGGATTTGCGGGCGTAAGGTCGGTGAGAGTGAGCGTATAGTTATCAATTTGGGTCTGACGAATACAGGCGTCAAATATTTTCTCCGCCTGTATACAAACCTTTTCCGTCAGACCGTTCAACGGATTGCCCGTGAATTGACCAGGACATCTATCCGAATGAAAATTGGAAAAAAAGGACATTTTTACCTCCTGTTGCAAGGTCGGTTTTTGACTTTGCGCAAATTCAATTACTTAGTATATTGTATGCGCGCATTCTTATTTTTGTGTTTGCTCAAAGCATCACTTTCATACCGGGATACAAAATATCCGTACCGTTTTTCTTTTTAAAATTTTCCGCGCTCCCGCAAAGCAAGCTCTTGCTTTCGCCCGCTTTGGCTGTATAAAGATTTCCCCGCGTGCAGGGTATTTTCAGAACCTGCCCATCGTAGACTTCTTGGGTCAGCTGATTTTCACAAATCAACAACGCGGTGGTCGTAGAAAAGGCGTGGGCAATCTCCCTAATCGTTTGCCCGCACTTTACCTTATAAAATTTCGGCACTTTGATTTCCAACATATCCCTATATCCTATGCCCGCTTATCAATTTTTATGCTCCCGAACAGGAAGTCCAGAAACTCAGTTTCTGGTGGCGTACGGGGCAACGGCACGAATTACCCAACGGGCGAAAATGATTGTCGCAGTCGCTACCACTCCTTCACAATGACGCGCGGAACAGGCGTGGCAATCTAAAAAAGAAAAGCCCTTATTCCCAAGAGCCTTTCCTTATGCTATTTTTTAACTTACAACGCAACTTCTCCGTCCGTACAAAT
>CAJGCN010000020.1 GCA_904501815.1 uncultured Clostridia bacterium | reverse complement strand
TAAAGCTCTCCTTTTTTCGTATTTACAAATGCGTAGAATTTCCGTACTATTTATATATTCGACAAAACTTATAAAAATCCTTTTTTTCTTTGAAAAAAATTTAATTTTTTTATAACCCGCCAAAATAGTAAGGAAGTCCAAAAACTCAGTTTCTGGACTTCCTATCGTTTATAATTTCTATATCTTGAAAAATAAATGGCAAGCTCAATTCATTAAACAGTCTAACGCTTGCGTTTTCGCGCCGTCTTGGCTGGACGGAACGCAAAGCGCAATCGAGCCGTTTTTTAACACCGCAATCCTGTCCCCAACCGCAAACGCTTCGTTTAAATCGTGCGTGACGAATATCGCCGTACGGCGTTTTTCTTTGCAAAGATTTAAAAACAATTCCGTTAACCGCATTTTCAGCGCGGTGTCCAGCGCGGTAAACGGCTCGTCGAGCAATAAAAGCGGAGAAGAAGAAAGAAACGCACGGGCAATCGCTACGCGCTGTTTTTCCCCGCCCGAAAGCTCTCTCGGTCGTTTTTTAGCGAGTGCAGAAAGCTCTACTGCCTGTAAAATCTCGGCTATTTCTTCCGCTTTACCGCCAACGAACGACAAATTTTCTTCTACCGTTAAATTCGGCAACAATCTCGGTTCTTGAAACAGGTAGCCTACCCGTTCGGGAATATTCTCTAATTCCCCTTCAAATTCCGTCAAGCCCGCTAAAATCTTTAAAACCGTCGTTTTCCCTGCGCCTGACGCGCCCAATAAGCATAAAATTTCCCCGTCTGAAAGACAAATTTCAACGTTCTTTAAAATCTCCCGTTCCCCGTAGGCTTTGCGCTTAATAAAAATTCTCATTTTACTCTCCTTTCGACGAAGCGTGCGAGCAAGCTCCCCAGCCCTTCCACCAAAAATCCTACGGCAACCACGCATACCGTCAACGCGAACAGCGCGGGAATTTCCAAAGCGAGCTTAGCTTCTTGCATCATGCCACCTACGCTTTCAAACGTCGTCGCCAACACTTCCGCCGACACGACGAGCTTCAACGCAAACGAAAGCCCTGCCGTGCTTTCTTTCAACAAATACGGTGAAGCGATAGGCAAATACAACGAAAACACCCGTTTTTTTA
Source organism: uncultured Clostridia bacterium (assembly GCA_904501815.1). Classification (GTDB taxonomy): domain Bacteria; phylum Bacillota; class Clostridia; order Christensenellales; family Borkfalkiaceae; genus Scatosoma. Next base: position 13,577 of record CAJGCN010000020.1, on the reverse strand, counting down.
AGGGTACGCGATACACTTTACAAAGCTCGACAAGCTCCCCGTCCACTCCCGCAAACGCGGCGAGCGCAGAAGAATAAAGCATAGGCGTAAGCGCTAAGCACGCCACCGCAACGGGCGCGGAAGACGGCGTAGAAAATACTAAAATCAACAAAATAACCGCCACCGTCGGCAACGCGCGCAAAAACGCAACGATAGGCGCAAGAAAAGCACGAAAAGCGGGTAGCAGGTACGCAACGACGGCAAATCCGCCCCCCACAATCAACGACAGCGCAAACGCCGCCAACGCCCTAAGCAAGGTAGAAGAAAACCCTTTCCAAAACCTGCCTTGTCCAAGCAAGAAAAACACTTCTTTAAAACATTCAAAAGGCGGGGGCAACAGCAATTCGTTCCCCACGCAAAAAAAGGCGATTTGCCAAATTAAGAGCAAAACGCCGAACGCGCCGAGCGTAATGAGTATTTTTTTAAGAAATACGAAATTCTTTTTCACCGCGCAACGCTCCAAAATTTACTTTGCAAAAAACGCTTCGTCCACAGCCGAAGCCGCCCCGCCAACCGCTACCATTTTCGCTAAAAACTCGTTAATTTCCGCTTTACGCGCCTGTGCGGAAGTAAACCAAACGCTGGAATTTTCAATCGCTAAGCGGGAAAGATTTTTCTCCGTTAAGCTCGGCGTAAGCCCTTTCGTCAAATGCGAAGACACCGCCCCGCAAATAGACGAAATCTCCGCCGTTTCCAACCATTGCGCACCGTCTACGAGCTTTTTTACGAGCTTTTCCACCGCTTGCGGATTTTTTTTCAGCAAACTACGCTTAGCCACGACCACCGCTTGCGGAAACCCCTTCTCCCCGCCGTACAGTTCTTGCAAGCTTCCAACGAACTCCAACGAAGTTTTTAAAACTTTCACGCTCGCCTGCGGTTCAGGCGCAACGAACGCGTCAATTCCTTTCGTAGGCATCAAGGTATCAGGCGCAACCGCCTTTAAATTCACTTTATCCGCTTTCGCCTCTTCTCCGTTTTTGAGTTCCGCGTAAGGAATATTCAAGTCCGTTAAAATCATTTTAAACAAAATACCGGGTACGTTGGCAAGTTGCACCACGCCCACCGTTTTGCCTTTTAACAGCGCTAAATTTTCTCGGGTATACGCCACTCCACCGCCAGAGAGTAAATACAAATTCCCGTTCGTCACCGTACCCACGAGCTGATATTTTTCGCCAGAGCCGAGTAATTTACTCGCGGTATTCAACGGAAGCGCGCAAATATCTGCGTTCTTTTCTTCGTCGCGATAGGTAAGATAACTCTCAATCGTAGCGGGATTGACCACTTCGTAAGAAACCCCGTCGTCCGCGCTATCGCCGTGCATAGCGTAAGCGAACGCCAACGCAGGCGCGCCGTCGGGGGTATACACGTAAATTTCGTTCTTTTTTTTCTCACCGCAAGAAAGGAATAAACCCGTAAAACACAGGCAAACCGCTAACGCTCCTGCTAAAAATTTTTTCATATTATTTCCCTTTCCAAACGGCTTCCACGCGGTGAATAGGCAACCCTTGCTCCACCCATTTTTGCTCGTATTCCGTTGGAATATTCCAAGCAGGATTGCCGTGTTCGTGCAAATTATAATTGACTTGCTCTAAGCTAAACCCGCACGCCGAGTATTCTTCCAGCGAAAAATCAAAAAATTCGCGATTGTCCGTTTTTTGCACCACTCTTCCGCCGTCCCGCAATAATTTTTTATAGACTTCCAAGAAATTACGGTGGGTCAAACGTTGCGTCGCATACCCAAGCTTAGGAAGAGGGGTAGAAAAATTCAAATAAATTCCTTCCAAGCTCTTTTCGGGAATATAGCAAGGTAAGCACTCCGCGCGAATATTCAAAAAACGAATATTATCCAGCCCTTCCGCCTTTACCCGTTCCATTGCCGCCAGCACCACGTTGCTCATCTTTTCCAGCGCAATATAATTTACGTTCGGATTTTTCTTCGCCAACTCGCAAACGAACCCGCCTTTTCCGCACCCGATTTCGAGCATTACGGGATTATCATTCCCAAACGTAGCGCGAAAATCCACGAGCGCGCGGAAATTCTCCGCCGCTTCTTTCATATTCAAAATCCCGTTCGCGCCCCGCGCCAACAGTAAATCCGCGCAAGCGAGCATACGCCCGTCGAAATTGCGCTTTCTTCTCATTCTCATCGACATAATAAGCCTACCTTATTTCGTACCCGTACTGCCAAATCCGCCCACACCGCGCACCGTTTCGGAAAGCTCGTCCGCTTCTTCAAAGCACGCTTTTAAAAAAGGCGCAACGACGAGTTGCGCAATGCGTTCACCGTTTACAATTTTTTGCGGTTTAGAAGAATGGTTATGCAAAGCGACCATCACTTCACCGCGATAGTCTGCGTCCACAACGCCCACTTTATTCGCTGGCGCAAGCCCACGTTTAGAAGCAAGTCCGCTACGCGCGTAAATAAGACCTGCGTAGCCTTCGGGGATTTCCATTGCAAGCCCCGTGTGAATGAGCTTGGTTTCCTGCGGTAAAATTTCTTCTTCCCCGTCCGTGAGCGCATACAAATCCGCGCCTGCGGCGTACGCCGATCCGTAGGTGGGAAGAATCGCTCTTTCGTCTAATTTTTTAACGGCAATTTTAGGGTTCATACTGTTCTCCTTCGTATTCGCGCTATATTTAGCGCAAAATGCTTTTTATTCCTGTTTATTATACCAAAAAAGCGGAAAAAACGCAACGGATTTACACCCACTTGTCGAATTTCCCGCTTTTCCTTTAAAAACGCTTATACGCCCGCTTGGAATTTATACAAATCGCTAAGGTCGAGATACATCTCACCCAAATACACTTTTGCAATTTCATCTTCGCGCAAGGCGTTATACCGCTCCCTTGCATCCGTATACTGCCCGTCGTAATACGCCTTGACTATCAAATATCTTTGTTGATACGTCAAAGAATAATCGACGGTATACGGCGCTTCGTTTTCAGTTGAACCGTGCTTTACGGTAAAGCGCAAGTAGAACAACAGTCCTTCCCGCAAAGTATCGATTTCCTGTTCTATTCTCTCCCGCTCCCTTATCTCGTATTCTTCGAGCGCAGACGAACGCCCCACGCCGTTTTTCAACAGCGTAAACTTCATTTTCACGGCAAGCCTATCTGCTTCTTGCCGTAGCTTGTTCACTTTGAGCTGTACGCTTTTCACTTCCAAAATCTGTTCTTCGGATAATGTGGCGAATTGCTCGTCCGTAAAAGCTATCACGTCAATAACCATACTTTTTCTCCTTAACTTCCCGCAAGACAAAATACGTTTGCGCCGAGTTTTTCAATTTCTCCGCCTGCTTGCAAGCGAATACGAAGAAGAAAGTTTTTCCCTTTCAGCTTGACGGGGATTTGCTTTTCCCCGTCCGTCAAATCCGCTTCAAAGCTCTTTTCCCCCCGTTCGCTTACAAAGGTAAACGCGACTTTCCCACGCCCTTGTATCGATAAGCTCTTAACAGTTTTTTCTTCCGTGCAACCGAAATCACACTCCGCGTCGAAGAAATAACTTTCCCCTTGCGGTAAATCCCCCCGTCCGTCCACTTGATACGCATACCCGTTTTCCAAAAACAGTCCGCGACCTTCGCAATCGGACAACGCCGTTTTCACAAAAGAAAAATACCCATTTTCTCCCTTTCCGTCCACGACCAACGAACGAGTTTCGCCCCCGTCTTCCGTATATTGCAAATAATAATTTCCGTGCGCGCTCGCGCTCAAACAGGTCTGCGCCGCTTTGGGAAGAATTTGCAAATTTTCTACCGCGCGTTGCGCTTTGCTTCCGTCGAATTTCCAAAGCCCTTCTTTCGTCAAAAAGAAAATATACTCTCCGCAAACGCGCACGCTCCCTTTGAAAATCCCGCTAACGCCAAGTTGCAAATCTTCTACTTCAAACTCCAAAGCCGAGCCTTCCGCCGTCAAGCGCACCCCGCCCTGTTCGCCAAAACAGTATAACCGTCCGTTCAACGGCGCAAACGAATGAACTTTTCCGCGCAAAACGGGCAATTCGACCTTTCCGCCTTCTTCCACGCCTATTTCAAAATTTTCAGGCTCTAACGCTTTCGAATAATTCAAAGCGAAAGGATACTCGAAGAAAAACGCCCGTTCCCCGTAAAAACACCCCGCTTGCACCTTTCTTGAAAATAGCTGTGTCAATGTACCTGAACGGGTATACACGAAGCCCCCTTCGTCGCCGTAAACGAACAAAAGCACTTCCTTTTTTCCGCTTATTCCCAAAAAGGTGCTTACGTCGCTCCCACCGCCTAAAATATCTTCGAACGCACCGCTCGACGCGTTGTATAAAAACAACCCGCCCCCGCCGTTCGTATACCCCAAACGGTGCTTATAGTTATGTAGCCCCGAACGGTAGGAAAACACGGTCAACCCCGTCGCATCCGTAATAGCTTTTTCTGCTCCGTACGCGTCGGAAAACGGACTGCGCCCTATTCCGCAACGCAATTTTCCGCCCGCAAGGTCGCAATTTTTACTTTCTTTTGCATACAAAACGCCCGCAGTTTGTTTTTGATTTCGCCCGAGCGCAAACCGCGTAAACTCCACCCGCCGTTCTTTGCCCTTTGGCGCAACCGACTTTTTTTGATACCCCACCATATTTACGCCCACCTTCTCGATTTAATCTTTCGCCCGATAGACGAACGGTACGCCCCTTCGATAGCCTGTTTGTATTTTTTCTCCCAAACCCCGCTTTCTTCGTAAAGACCCGTCGCCAAGCAATACTCCGCCGCCACGCCGTAGGCAAACAGCCGAACGGAAACTTTGCGGTTTTCATCGGCTACACCGTCTAAATCCTTTGCTTTAGGCGTATAAGTATAAGTAATTTTCACTCTACCGGGTTGCAAACGAATACGGTCGGGAAAGAGCGTAAAGGAAAGCTTGTTTCCCCATTCGTCCGTCGCGCTTACGATCCGAACGGCAGGCTTGGACAGCACCGAAAAATACACCACGCCCGTATCCGTTTCCACTTCGTCTTCGGTAAAAAGGGGCAAATAATCGAGCGCAAGCTCGTTTTCCACGAGATTAAAACAACGAAGCAAGGTATTCACTTCCCCTTCGCCGTCCGAACCGTTTTCCAAATACCCACGCACCTTTTCCGCGCAACCGACCATTTCCGCCGCCGTCAAAATAATTTCTTTCACCGTCATAGTTTTCTCTCCTTATTTTTCTCCGCGCGCACCAAACAAAGCGCGCGCGGATACTCTTAGTCGTTCAAGTTTCTTTCAAAGCCTTAAAAAGCTTATTCTTCTTTAATCCCCGAAAGCATACCTTGACCGTTGGGGCGTTCGCACATGAGTTCGGCGTATTTCACGAGCGTAGCCGTATACACGGGCTTATCCGCCTTTTGTTTCAACACCTTACCGTCGTCCCCTTCTAACCATTGCCAATCGCAAAGCTGATGCAGCTTGAAATCGTTGGTATTTAAAAGATACATCGTTCCGTCAGGGCAGAAACGGTCTGCAACGACGGGAATACCGTTAAAACTCAACGCTTTCACACCGCCGTCAAATTCCGTTGTCGGCATTGCGACCATATACTTTTTAAAGTATTTCGCAAGCGCACGGCGTACTCCCCAAGAACAGACGATAAAGTTGACCTTACTTCCCGAATTTTCTTCAATCGCGTCGATGGCTTCTTGAATTTCTTCTTCGGAAATTTCCCCCACGTCCGTCTTTTTAAAGGGAGTAAGCATACCGTATTGCGCGCGGTCAACGCCGTAGAGTGGCAACGTTTCGTCAAAGAGCGCGGCAAGCCCCGTAATTTCGTAATCTTTGGAAGATTGAATATACGCCGAAGATCCCGCAGGAAGTTGGGTCATACTCAAAGGACTGCCCGCAAGCGTAATCGTTTTATTCGCTCTGTCTACGGAAACGACCCTGCGGTTGCTTGCAAGGGTGATTTTCGAACCGGAAAGATTATAGAAAGTCAAAACCATACCTTCGATAATATTCTTTACGCTATTCATAGTGACGATCCCCGCTTCGTCAAGAGAAATGACTTGCCCGAGTTTCCCCGTGCCGTCCCCGAACAACATTCTGCCGAAATTAAACGACGCGCTGTTGACAAGCGACTGCATTTCTTCGTTTAACAAATTGACGAATGCGCCTTCGTTATTTTTCGAAGCCCTGATCGCCTTATCGGAAATTTCAATCGTACCGTAAAGGTTTTTCAAAGGCGCAACGAACTGCACGTATTCGTTCCCCGACGGCGTAGGTAAAGTACCCGTTTCCGTGCCTGCGCCAATCCCGCCGTTAATCCCTATTTTCACGGCTTTTCTCACGTCTTTCCCCCAAACGTCGGAAGTACAACGCTGAATTTGCGCCAAGAAAGGGTTTACCTTATCGTTCAACTGTTCCGTAATTGCGTACAAATAAAAAGATTTCAATGCGTTATCTGCTGTTTCTAAATTTACCATAAATTTTTTCTCCTATTTTTGTTTTTTGATTTTTTACGCACGCCCGCCGTTTTCGAAAAACCGAAGCGCCATTCCCCCCGCTTCCGTAATCGATTTTGCCCGCGACGTCGGGGTGACGAGCAACCCCGCGCCGCTTTTCGTAATCGGCGCGCCCGAGCCTTGCAGGGAAGTTAAATAATCCCCTACGATTCTAAGGCGTACCTTTTCGTTTTGACTTGCCTGTTGATAAAGCGATTCCAAATCTTCTGCCTGCGCGACCGAAAAGCATTTCTCATTTTGATTATTTTCGACGAATGGGTCGCTCTCTTTCTTTACCGTTTCTACCGCGCCTTGTTCTTCTTCGCTTATCACGGCAACCGCCTTCTCCGCTGCGGACTTTTCATTTTCCGTTTCGGACGGCGCAACGGGCAAAGCGGGTTTCTCAAAGACTTTTTCTTGTTGCGCGCCTTGTTCGAGTTCGGCAACGAACTCGTCAAACGCCCGTTCCCGTTCCTTTCGTTTCACAGCGGTTTTTAAAAGCTTTTCCGCCTCGTACCCGCCGTTTTGCGCCTTGAAATTATCCGCTTGCTTTTCCAGCTCTTTCAGTCGTTGGCTACGTCTTGTAAATTCCGCTTCCAACGCTTCGTATGCCCTTACAAGGGCGTTTGCGTCCTTAAACTTCCCAAATGCCGTCGAGCCGTTTTTCTCCTTTGCCTTCGCAACCTGCTCCGCCTCCGTTTCCACGCAAACGTTCTCCTTTTTATCCATATAAAATATACCTCCCAATTCTTTTTTATTTTTCTTGTTTTTTTAATTCTTTATGCTTTTTAATATGCTCTGCTATCCGCTCTTTGAGCGTTTTTCCGTCTACGCTCTTTTTCGCGCTCGCTTTTTTAAACGCCGACGAAAGCAAAAATCTCGTATGCTCCCCGATATGTAAATCGTGGTCGTCAAACTCGTCGGGCGCAATCTCACCGCCAACGAACGCTACGTTCTCTTCGCTCGCTTTCGCGATATGTAGCGACGAAATATCCTGCGCGTTTTCATACGACCCGAATCCGAACGCTTCCAAAATACGCCGTCTGTTTTCTTTGGAAATACTCCCGTCTTCTTCCGTCAAAAGCCCCGCTTCAAACAATTTAAGTAGCGTTTCTTTTTTACTTTCCACACTCCCTTCGTTCGACTCGAATACGATATCACTCGCCAACACTTCCGACGAAGAAAAATAATACGACTTTGCCTTTTTGCCTTCGCCCGCAAGACTCATCAATCTTGCAGAGCCTGCGAACTGCTTATAAAGCCGTAAAATCTGCCGTCCGATTTCCTTGACCGCCCGTTCCATACTCCCCACCGTTGCCGAAAGCCTTGAATCGTCTTGCGAAAGTAAAAGTTGAAGTCCCGTCGCGCTCGTCACCCTTGCCGGCGAAGAATTACGCGTCAATTCAGAAACCCCGCTAATTTTTTCAAACTCCTGTTCCAGCCATTCTTCTTCCTGTGAAAAATCGCTCGGCAGTTTCCCCATATCCAAAATCTCAGGGGCTTTTCCGCCTTGCCGATACACTAAAATCTTACCGGGCGAAAGCCCTTCTTCGGCAAGCTCGTCCGTATCCACCGACCCGTCTTCTACGGCAACCACGCCCATTGACAAGCGGTTTAAAAACTCGTGCTTACGGTTTCGCACGGCGTTATACGCTCTTTGCACGGGTATCAATCGGTCGATAACGCTACTGCCGAAAAACGCGCCGGGCAATCGCAAGCAATCCTGCTTGACGAAAGGGAACCCCCTTTCTTCTCGGTTTTCGTTTTTATACGGCAACTCTCCGTAATACAACAATTTCCCGCCCGCTACGATTTCCAATCTACCGTCTTTTTCATTCTCAGACGGCGCGGTGTAGCGTTCCAACAAAATCACGCTATCCTTCGTTCGCTCTCCCGCCTTTCCAAGCGGTGCGGGTGCTTTTCCCGCCGACGGCTCGCTATACGCAATCAGCGACGGCTCTTCGATATCTTCCCCTTCCACGAATACGCCGAATTTTTCTTTCACGTAGTCCGCCGAAACGATTTGCGCGTGAATTACGCTTTTCACCTGCGAAAAGTCTTCCGCAAATAAATTATCGGGAAAAATCCCAAACGGCGAGAGCGCGCTCACACTCACTTCCCCTTCGTAAACGGGTTTTCCGTCTTCCGTCACCGCAACCTGTCTACCGCCGTTTTCGTCCCAAGTAATTTTATAAAACGCGCTACCGCAGGTTTCCGACCAAAGCACCGCTTTCGCAACCGTTTCGGTCAACCCGATTTTTTCGGTCGCAAACCGCAAAATCCCCGTAGCGAGTTGCGCCGTTTTCAAATCCCCGTCTTCTTCGGAAAAGGCTCTCACGGAAAGCACGGGCAACATTTTTTCAATCTTCGCCACCCGCGCGTCGATTAACGGCGCGATATGGTTAAACACTCTGCGCGATTGCCAATAAAACTGCTTATCTTCTTCCACCAACCCGCCGAACGGGGAAAGGTCGCAAAACTGATTTCCCGAAAGGAAATTCATATTCAGCGTCCAGCCGTTCTCTATCTTTTTCCGCGCTTCCCGCCTTTCAAAAAAGTCGGCTTGTACTTCCGCCGCCACCTTTTCTTCCCATCTACGCCGTTCTTCTTCCTTTTTCTTTTCTTCTTCGTCCGCATTAAATAGCTTCATTCTTTTCCTTTTCTCCTTTTCTTATTTTCATTTCGTACCTGCCACCGCCTTTTTCTTTTTCACTCTTGATTTTGCGCGGGGCTTACTCACCTTTTTCGCGCTTTCCTTTTCCGCTTTTTTCAGTTCTGCAATTAACCGTTCCCGCTCTTTTTCCAGTTCCTCGTCCGTCATTTGCGCAGTTTCGCTACGCTCCGATTCGGCAAGAAGCATTTGCACCGCTTTCAAATCGGGCGGGATATCCCTTCTCGTCTTTTTGCGCTTAGTCAGTTTTAACTCCCCGTCCGCTTCCGCGTATTCTTCCGTCACCTCCTCTACGCTGCACCCGAGCGCAACCTTTAAAAGCGCGTCCCCGATTTTTTTCTCTTGCGTTTTCGCCACGTAAACACCTCCTTTTTTTCTTTCGCCCGCTCACACCGTCCGCCGTTTGGCTTTAAGCGCGCGTAATTTCCTTTCTTTGTCCTTTTGAATGACCGTCTTTTCTTCCGTCAAAAGCGGCTTTTTCGGTTTGCCCATCAAATAATACCGCATTTCGTCCAGCGCGTGGTCGTCCGTCTTTCTCGGCGTATCCCCGCTACCCCAAAAATACCCTTTCAGTTCCCGAATTAAATTCACGCAAGTATTGAAAATATAAATATTCGGCAACCCGTTGTTTTGATTTAAATAACTCTTTACCCGAGCAATCCCCGCAAACAAATCCTTTTGCACGTTAGGGTTCACTAAAATATCCCGCTCGTAAAACAATTCGCAAACGTTTTTCACGCCTGAAAGCGTTCGCTGATTCGCCGCGCTGTCAATCAACGCGCATACCCGTCCTTTTCCGTCCTTTTTCCAGTCCAACAGCCTGCATATCCGCTTAATTTCTTCCGCGTGAAAATCAATATCCCGCCCCGCCGCAAAATGCTCGTACACCACGTATACGTTATCGTCGTAATCCACCGCGTACCAATGCGCCGACAAAGGATTATTCAAACCGGGATCGATAGAAATCATATCCTGCCATTCCTTAGGCACGGAGAACGGTTCGATCACGTGCAACCGTTCGTCAAATTCAGGATATACCAACCCTTCGGCGGTAGAAAATCTACCGTATCTGCGGGCTTGCAATTGCTGTTCGTCCAACACCCGCTCCATTGCTTTCGCTTCCTTTTCGGAAAGATACGGATTGTCTTTCCACTCCATAAACTCATACCAAACTTCAGGGTCGTCGTGCCGATTCATATAAATTTCCTGATAAAGAAAAGTCAACCCCTTCAAAGGCGTCATCGTCCCGAAAATCTCCCCTTCCCTGTCCATCACGCGCATACGACATTCTAAATAAATATCTTCGGGCGGTTCTTCGTCGAACCACACGAAATCCAGCGAAGTCCCTTGAAACTTTTCCCTACCCTGATCACAGCTTTTAAACCCGATTACCGAACTCCCGCCCAGCGCGCTTTTCACGCGAATAAAATCAATTACTCCGCTCTCAGGCGAATCCTTTCTTCCGCTACTCATCACGATTTCTTCAATCCAGTCCTTACGCAGATAATGCAAAATCTTCTTTTGCGCCACGTCTCGCTGTACCTGAGCAGAAAGCGAAACTACCCACCCCGCAACCATTGCTTTATTTTGCCGATAAGGATGAATCCCCCGCGCAAGATACACGCACTCCACCGCCCCGCACTCCGTTTTTCCCGAACGGTTTCCGCCGAACACCCAGCGGTTTCGCTTTTGGCATTTATGAAAGGCAAGCTGTTTCTCGTGCTTTTTCTCGCCCGCGTTATACTTCGCCAAAAAATCTTCTTTTTTCCGACGGGCAATCTCGGCTTCCACTTCGCGCAATTTTTCTACAATCTCTCTCATAATCTACGCTAAATTGCCAAAAACACGCGTATTCCTTATTGTATAATAAGGCTTATGAAACGTTTATTATCGGCAATTTTGCCACTCCTATATTTATTATTCCTATTCCCCACCCCCCGCCTGTTTTCCGCACAAGCGGAAGCGACGGTTTCATACGCTTGTATCTTACAAGAAGAAACGTATTTCTACTCGGAAAAAAACGAGCGTTCGGGGCTGTTCACGCTCCCCAAAACCTATTTCGTAAAAGTTCTTTCGACGGAAACGGACTACACCCAAATCGAATACGGCGAACACGGCGCAGACAGCCAAATTCTAACGGGGTACTGTAAGACGTCAGAGCTTACTTTCGTCGATTATATTCCAACGAAACCGTACTTATATAAAACTTTCGAAATTACTTATAAAATTGAAGGGGCGACGGGCGCGCCTTTCTTAACGCAAATCACCAAAACCTGCACGTACTACGGCGATTATAAAATCGGTTCGGAAACGTACGCCTACGTTTTACAAGAAGGCAAATTCGGCTATCTTCCCCGCCCGAACGGCTTTTCGTATTCGGAAAACGGGGAATACTACGAACGCTTACAAGACCAGCCGACCTCCGCTCCGTCCGACGAGAAGAAAGACCCGAAAAAAAGCTCGTCCACTCCCGTCCAAACGACGATTTTGATTTTGCTTTGTATCTTAATTCCTTTGCTTGCGGCGATTATTTTGAAATCCCCCCGCCGTCAGCCTTACGATTCGGAAGAATAAAGTTTTGTTCCCGCTTATTCATTTTCTTCTCTTTCCCAGCTTTCACAAACCGATACGCAAGCCGTAAAACGGCAATACAGGAAAAGTCTTTTAAAAACACTTCTTCCGTAATCCCCGATAAACGCAATAATGCGCCGAGCTTTTTCAAAAGACGCTGTTGACGACGGAAATAATTGCGTTCGCTCGTCAAGCTCGTCAACTTTTTCTCCGTTATCTCGTGTTCTTGGGCAACCGCTTGTGCGGTTGTCTTTTTTCGTCGCCCGAAATATTTGAGTTCCGCCAAAAACTTCTCCGTATCGTTTAGCTTTTGCCAAACTCCGTCTACGATCTTTTTCAACCGATCCAACGCCCGCATCTCTAAAATCTGCCCCGCGATATACTCGCAAAGCTTTTCCGCCGAAACGCTACCTGTATAAGAAAAATACGCTTTGTTTTGAATATGTATCTCGTAATCTTCTTTCAATCTCTGCATTTTCGGATACGTATACATAATCGCTTTTACATAACTGTCCAACACACTCACCTACCTAATATCGTATTTTCCCGCCAACTTTCCCCTGCGCCGCGTTAAGTGCCATCATTATGCCACAAATTTTCCATTTGTCCAGCCCCGACTGCCACTTTTTTACAAAATTCCGAACATTTGTTCGTATTTAATAGCAGTATAGCACATAAAATATGACAGCATACTGCCACATTACAAATTTTCTTCAAAATTCAACCTTCTACCTTATGTCATTGCGAGCTGTAGGCGTGGCAATCTCATCCCCCCGTCATTGCGAGCTGTAGGCGTGGCAATCTCTTCCCCTGTCATTGCGAGCTGTAGGTGTGGCAATCTCTTCTCTCTTTTCTCTTTTCACATTTCCTATAAAAAAGCTTTTCAATCTATTGCATTTTTCGACAAATCGTGTTATAATGAAATTATGAAAAAATTATTTACGGTAATTTCATCTATTTTAAGCGTCGTTGCGGTTTCGGGAGCGGTTTCTCAGCTACCTGCTTTTACCGCGCACGCACAAGACGCTACGCCACCGACTATACAACAATCGCTCGTATTGCCTAATTCCTACGAGCAATATCTTCCACTCGTTGAGCCGTCGTCTACTGCGGTTTCGGTGAATTACACGGCGATTGCCGACGGCAACACGATTTATCTTTTCGACCGTAAGGCGAATACGTATAAAAAATACGAGCATACCCAAAACGCCGAAGAGAAACGAAATCCTATAACGAAAATCGAGTTTTCCGAAAACGGCGAGCTGTATTTTCTCGACGTAGCGACGAATCTTTATAAGCTTTCCCCGCAGACCTTAGCGGTAGAATACGCGAATTTTTCTTGCAGTTCTTTCTCGCTCTACGGCGAAAGCATCTATTTCTTAACTATTTCCGACGGACATTCGCAAATCTCAACGACCGCCTTAAAAGACTTAAACGACCCGAAAAGCTATAAAACGGTAGCCGAAAATTTAGGCGCAAACCCGACCTTTACCCTTCTCGACGGAAAGCTTTATTATATCAAAAGCGACAATTTTCTCTACGAATACGGCATAGAAAAAAACCGCTACGAGTTTAGCTTTAACGTAGCGGATATCTCTTTAAGCGGGAATTTACTCCTTTGTATCGACAAATCAGGGGCTTTCCGCGCGTACGATTATTTATCGTTAATCGACTCAGAAAAAGGCGCAACGATTGAACCGATTTTTAAAGACGAAACGGGCGAATATCAATCCCTTTCCGCCTTCGGAGAACATATCTACGCAATCAAAGGAAACGTCGTTAAGCAATTTTCCGTTAAAGACGTAGCGTTTACCGATTTTGAAATCGGGGCGAACTCGAAAAGCGCGCACCGCCTTTCGG
>CAJGCN010000019.1 GCA_904501815.1 uncultured Clostridia bacterium | reverse complement strand
TCCTTGTATTTATCGTATATATTGACGGTTATGCTTTTATTCTTATAGCGTACACCGCCTTTAAAATGTGTTTTTTTATCTTCCCGTTTGTGTTGTTTATCATTGTCTATATGCGAATAAGGGGGCTTATTTCCTCTTTGTAAAAGGGTTATATATTCCTTTACATAAGGCGTTTTTATATCTATCGTATAATCAATGCGCCGTACTATCCATTGACTTAAATTTGCCCTTTGCGGTAATAGCGTTGACATAAACCTTTCAAAATTTCTTGTTAGGTTTTCCTTTTCTTCTTCCGTACAATAATATAGGCTTGTTGTTGCTTGTCCGTTGTTTGTTATTCTTTTTAAGTTTATCCGCAATATACACCAATACGAATAATTGTTTTCATCATAAGGAATTTTCAAGGCTTGTATTTCCGTTATGCCGTAATTCGCAAGCGTGTAAATATGTAATTTGCCGTTATAAAAATCTTTGTTTTCTTGCTCTTGCAAGCCTTGATATTCTTGCCTTGTTATCGCGCTTATAAGCTCCGCCGTATGTATCATTTTTTATACCTCGTAAAATTTATTCCCCGTTTTTGGTTAAAAATGTGACTTGCAAAAACTGTCCTATTATGCGGTACTGTTCCCGAAACGGTGTCCGAGTCCCATTTGTGTCTATTCCACATACATATTTGAGTAAACAAGTAAAAAACGGATTTTGCAAAAGTGTCCTATACTTGGGGGATTTTTTCACTTTTTTATTTTTTTGCAATTTTTTTGCGAGCCGTCGGGAATCCGTCCTATAATAGGGCAGGTTTCATTTTTCGGGTTTTTCGTCAAAAATGCTTGCAAATGCCTTGTTGGCAATCTTATTTGCAATAGTGTCGGTAGGGTGTACATATATTTTCTTTGTTATTCTTGTATCACTATGCCCCAATGCTTTTGATATTTCCTCTATGGTTGCGCCTTTATGACGGCAAATTGTAGCAAACGAGTGTCTTAAATCGTGTATTCGTAATCTACGCACATTACATTTTTCTATAAACGTATTAAAACCATTATTTAATCCTCGTGCTGTTAAAGGCTTTCCCGTGTATGGATTTATCATCACATAAAGGCTATCGGGGAAATTTTCAATTTGCCAATTTCTATAACTTTTTAATTCTTCTATTATAAAAGGGAAATCTTCAAGAGTTAATTTGCGCTCGCTATCTTTGGTCTTTGGGGATTTGTCAATCGTTTTATTCCGTAAAACCACCCTATTATTATTTATAGTAATTGTGTTTTTTTGAAAATCAACGCTTTCCCATTTTAAGCCCATAATTTCGCCTCTACGTAACCCAAAACATAGCCCCATATAAAACAAAATTCGTATATTTCGATTTGGGTAATTTTTTAAATAAGAAATAATTTTTAGTGCTTCATCTTCCGTATAAAAAGCCCCTTGAAATTGATTTACAACTTTTAAATTATCAATTAGCGAGGTTGGGTTGTTTACTATATATTCGTTTTTAAGTGCGTCTTTAAATACTGTTTTCAAAAAGCCCAAATCTTTATTTATTGTTTGTACGGTTAAACGCGTTTCAACCTTTAATGTTTGCATATAATCGATAATATCACGCCGTTCTATGTCTTTAATGTACATTTTGCAAATTTTATACTTGTTTATTCGTTTATAAATTTTTGCGTAATATTCATTTGTGGTTTCGGCTTTTTCTTCTTTGTGCATTTCAAGATAACGTCTTATATATTCGCCGAGCGTTATTTTTTCCAAAGGCGGCGGCGTTTGTTTTAATTTCTTTTGTGCCTTAAATTCTTCTTTGCGCTTTCGTGCCTCTTTAAGCGTAGAAAATCTTTCAAATTCTCGTACTTGCTTTCCATTTTTATCCACACCCATTAAAAGCGTTACCATATATTTCTTTGATTTTGTATCGTATTGTATGCCTTTTGAGCCTTTAACGCTTACATACCTTGAATTGCTTTTCGTTTTTTTTACGCGGTTGCTTTGTTGAAAATTGATTTTTTGTTGTTTCATATAAATTTGCTCCTTACATTTATTTGTTTCGGTTAAATGGGAAAAAGGGGGACACAAACCGCCGTTCACTCTTACTGTACGGGAGTGCAACCCTTTACAATGTCCTCGTTTACACTCATATAAAAGGGAAAATGGGGTTTACAAATTCCCTTTAAAGAGTAAAAGCAGGGACACAAAACAAAAAATGCAACCAAAATGCAACCAAGAGCATAAAAAAATAGGATATAGCCATAAAATCGCCCCTATTTTAGGGTTTTTATGATTATATCCTATTAAAATTTTGGAGCAGGTGACGAGAGTCGAACTCGCCGGGAACAGCTTGGGAAGCTGCCGCCATACCGCTAGGCGACACCTGCATTGTTTTAAGCGTATTCATTATATCGCTTTTTCAATAAAATGTCAACGCTTTTTCTTAGCTTTTTCTAAATTTATTTACGCCTTCTCTTCTCGACACGCTCCGCAACGCCCGAAAAACTCCAAGCCGTAGCCTTCAACCGAAAAGCCTTGTATTTCTTTGGGAATTAGCTCGCCTAAGCCTAAAAGTTTGTCCGACCAAATGTCCGCCACTTTCCCGCACGCACTACAACGCACGTGGCAATGCGGGGCAACGTTATAATCGTAGCGCACTTCTTCTCCCGCTACTTTCAACTCCTGCGCGCGCTCCGCCGCCACAAACCCCGCTAACACTCTAAAAACCGTAGCACGGCTCACCGAAGGGTATTCGGCGTGTATATGCCCGTAAACTTCCGTCGCCGTCGGATGATCGAGCGTTTTTAAAGCTTCATAAATAAGCCCCTTTTGCTTCGTATTGCGCTCTTTCATAAAATACTCCTTAATAAGACTTAGTATTATTTACGGCTTAATTATAACATATTTTCGAACGCTCGTCAAGGAATTTGACGAATTTTTTTATAAAAAACGGCGCAAAAAAAATCTTGCCCGATATATTCAGGCAAGATTGTTGGGGATTAGCGCAAGCTTTGCGCGTTCAAAATACTCAACTCGTTCCCCGTGTTTGCATCAACGTAAATCAAATACTCGTTATCGCCGTAGCTACAAAGAAATTCGTATGCCGTGCGTTCACCGCCCTTGACTTCCACCACGCAACCGCGCGCGTGTTTCACGACGAGTCCTTCGTGCAGTTTGCTTTGTACTGCGCTCAAACTCAGTTTTGCGGTAGGCTGTATGCGTTTATTTTTATTTTTGATACATTTAGAAGCGTCGAATCCAGAAACCACCCCGCGTTCTTCGCAGACTTTGACTTTAATCATTTCGGGATAATACACGAAATCGTCTTCTTCATAAACGAAAGTAAATTCCGCGATTGCGCCGTTTTCTTCCGTTTTCACGACGGTCATATCGTCGTAGCCTAATTTTTCAAGGAAATTCTCGGCAAGGTCTTCGGCGTTGTCCGTGCTGAAATTGCGTTTTTTGCAATCTTTATAATAGTCAAATCTCACGAGCGTACCGTCCGATTCGGAAACCTGCGCAAAAATTTGCACGCCGTCTTTATCCGTTAAAACGAAGTTATACGCTTCTAAGCCTTTTGCGAGCGTTTCGCCTGCAAATTCCACTTTGGAAATCGAATAGTCGGAGAAATATCCTTCCACCTTTTTTTGCGCCGTTTCGGAAGCGATTTGCGTATCCTTACGTTTCTCGTCCGTCGTCGTTCGGCTCATACCTGCCCCGTCCTTTTTCATTTCGTTAAAGGACGGAAGGAGTTTTCCGTTTTCGGGCAAGGTTGCGTTTTCAATGTTTTCCATCATATCGGAAAGCTTGTTTTTTGCGCCTTTAATAAAGTTTTGCAAATCGTCGTCCGTCATTTCGCTGGACATCTTATCAAGCATACCTCGTACGCTATGGTTGGTCTGATACAGCCCTTCCAAAATTTCTTGGTCGCGCTTAGAAAGGCGTTCGCCGTTTCTAAGCTTGGCGAGCATTCTCTCCGCTTCCATAGCCGTACGGTTGATAAAGCTCGTTAAATTACGGTCGGTTTCCGCATCCATAGGCAATTTTTCAAGGTCGACTTCCGCAACGCGCGCTTGCACCAAAAGGTCGGTCAAAATACGCCCCTGCTGGGTAGGTGATGCGGAAATTCTCACACGGTCGAGATCGTCGTCAAGGTTTTCCATAACGCCGACGAATTCGTAAATCGTACCGCGATAATTGCTTGTCGCGCCTTTGCGCATTCCCGCCATATCAACCGCACCGAGCGTGACGACGGTGGTTAAAGCGAGCGTAAGCGCGCCCAAAGACAGCACGGCTGCCAGCCAACCGCCGTAGCCGGCGGGGCGACGTCTGCGTTCACCGTTCTTAGTTTTACGGTTATTCGACTTCTTATTCGCAGAACGCGCTTTTCTTGCTTCTCTGCGCCGATTCGTTTCTTCCGCGCGTTTTTGCGCGATCACCGCCCGACGTTCGGCTTTTGCTTTGCGCTTTTCCGCTCTTGCAGCTCTTTTTTCGGCGGCTTTCTTTTTGCGTTCTGCTCTCGCCTCTTCTGCTTTTTTACGGCGAGCGAGTTTTTCCGCCTTACGTTTTTCCGCGCGTTCCGCTTGCGCCTTTTTGCGTTCTAACGCAAGCGCAACTCTCTTTTTTGCGCGGTCGCTTTCTTTCTGCGCAAGCTGTTCCGTCTGCTGGGTTTGGGCTTGGGAAATGGTTTTCACCGTTTGCTTTTTCGCCCCCTGCCCCCCGCTTTTTGCGGAATTTACCATCGTTTTCTTCGCCGTTTGCGTTTTTGCGCCGTTTTTGGCTACGGTTTTCTTTTCAACGCTTTCTACTTTTTCTGCGCCCGAAGAAAGATTTTTCGCTATTTCCATATTCTTTTTCATACTCTTTCCCCCTTCCTTTTAAATGGCAAATACGTGTTTCCCGATCACGGTAATCGTCTGTCTGTCAAAAATCCAAGCGCTAGTGGCAACTTGGGGATTATAATAGTATAACGCCCCACCCGTAGGGTCCCAACCGTTCATAGCGTCGCGCGCGGCACGCATTGCCGTTTCGTTGGGCGTTAAGTTAATTTGCCCGTCGGAAACCGCCGTAAACGCGTGTTTTTGATAGACCACGCCCGCAACCGTGTTGGGGAATTGAGAACTGCGAATACGGTTCATTATTACCGCCCCGATTGCCACTTGACCGGTATACGGCTCACCCCTGCCTTCGGCGTAAATGGTTTTCGCCAATAAATACAAATCGGAATTAGACAGAGAACCTGCGCCACTTGAATTCCCACCGCCGATTGCGTTTGCCGACGAATTTATACCGAGCGCTTGATAGGTGGCTTTGCCCACTACGCCGTCTGCGGTAAGTCCGTTTTTCTTTTGGAATGCGATTACGGCTTTTCTCGTCCCTGCGCCGAACACGCCGTCGACGCTACCCGTATAGTACCCCCAATTTTTTAAACGGCGTTGTACTTCTTTGACTTCGCTACCCGTTGCGCCTTGCTTTAAGATCGCCACCGTAAGCGCGGTAGGCGCGTCCTTTTCTTCTGCTTTAGGCGCAGGCAGGGGGGTAGGTTTCCCTTGCTTACGCTCGTCTGAACGTTTACTAATCGTCAACGTACGCTCCAAACGCGCCGTCGTAGCGGATTTTTCCCCGCCCCCTGCTTTTATAGCAGGCGCAAGCAGACACAATCCGAGTAAAGAAAGCGCCAACGCGCCTTTTTTTAATGATTTTTTCATCCTTTTTCCTCCTATGTACGCGCTGGTTCGTCAGTTCTTTTTTCGCCAATTTTGGATAATTTCCGCGATTTTACTTTTATAAATAATTTGCACGCGTGAACTACCCGAAAAACAGAGCGGTGGATACACCACGCACCACCAATTATCCCCCGTCCCACCGCCAAGCTCTAAAATTAAGGCGAGATATTCCCCTTCTTCCAGCACGTATTCGCCGTAGACGCGGGTAGGAAAGCGTTCGGTTTTCACGCAAGCAGATGCGCCGTAAGCAAAGCCTTGACTTTTAAGCACGCGCTCTGCGGTGCGTTCAATTCCTGAAAGATTATCCTTTAACGCACGTTCCGCCGCCACTTTACTTTCACATTCCGCTACGACGGGGGTAAGAAAATCCACGACTTCGTCCTTGACGAGATATTTCACCTGTTGGTCGTGTGTTTCGTTAGAGTTTGCGCGGATATGGATACGGATATACCGTTCGTTGCAAGCTGTTTTTCTTTCAAAACCGTCGACAAAACCAACCGCCGTTAAACTTATTATGATTGACAAAAGAAAAATTATGCAAAATTTTTTCATAAAAAATATAACCTCCGTGAAGATACACGAAAGTTATTGCCTGTATTTTATGATTTTATACGCCAAGACACAATTTATTTTTGCCTTTGCGCCCCGCCGTTAGGCGAAATAGAGCGCCCTTATAGGAAAGCTTTGCTTTCCGTTAGATTGCCACGCCCCACTTCGTTTCGCTCACAATGACATAGGTGGGGTGAGCCTTAGTTAAAGGAAGTTTCTATTTTATTTATCTAATTCCGACCACGTATGTTCGTGGAGTTCGCCTGTTTCTAATAAGCCGTGATAGTCCGTTTGCCGTAAGGCTTCGTACACCGCAATCGCCGCTGAGTTGGATAAATTTAAAGAACGGGCTTCCGAAAACATAGGGATACGTAAACACGTTTCTTCGTTTTCTAATAACAGCTCTTCGGGTAAACCTTTCGTTTCTTTTCCGAAAACTAAAAAATCCCCGTCTTGGAAGCTGACGTCGCTATGCCGACGGCGTGCTTTCGTCGTGAAAAAGAAAAACCTTGCATTCGGATATTTTGCACGTAATTCGTCAAAGCTGTCGTAGTAGGAAATGTCTACTAAATTCCAGTAATCTAACCCCGCGCGCTTTAAATACTTATCGCTCACTTCAAAACCCAGCGGACGGATCATGTGCAACGCCGTACCCGTAGCCGCACAGGTACGCGCGATATTTCCCGCATTTTGCGGAATTTCCGGTTCAACTAATACGATATGGAACATTTCTTCTCCTTTTTTTGCGAAACTTCGCACCTTTTATTATTGTACACGCCCGCGCGGATTTTGGCAAGCGTTTTTACCCTTTTTCCATAGATTGACAACGCAAAAATCGTATAATCTTTGTCCCCTTACGCAAAATAGCGGTTGAAGGCGAACCCTTCGGGAGGAATTTATGCAATTTGAAAACACAGAAACTTTTATCAACTTAGCGCGGAGCTTTGCCGGCGAATGTCAGGCGGGTATGCGCTATCAGATGATCGCTAAGCTCGCAATGCAAGAAAAATTAAAGACGTTGTCCGACGCTATTCGCGTGATCGCTAAAAATGAAACGGTTCACGCTACGCAGTTCTTTAATAAAATGATAGAACACGGCGGTAGCAAAGAAAACGTTTGCTTAAAGGACGCAGGCTACCCTTTCCATCAAGGAACGCTCGTCGAAAGCTTGAAATTCGCTGAGGCGGACGAAAAGAGCGAATCGGAAGATATTTACCCCGCCTTTTCCGTGACGGCGGAAAAAGAAGGGTTCAAGGATATCGCGTTGCTCTTCAAACAGATTGCGGAAGTGGAAAGTCAGCATAAAGCTATCTTTAAATACTTGGCAGACGCGGTAAAAAATCAAACGCTTTATAAGAGCGAAACGCCTATGCTGTGGATTTGCAGCGAATGCGGATATATGCACGTCGGAACGGAAGCTTGGCAGGTTTGTCCACTTTGCAAAGCAGAGCAAGGCTACGTGGATTTGCATTTGCCTTTCGAAGGCGTTAGAAAATAAAACGTTCTTCGCCTTCAAAAATTTAAAAAGGAGGGAAAGGCAATGAAAAATCAAAACAAAAACCAAAACAAAAACCAAAACAAAACGAACAACAAGCAAAACAACCAAAACAAGCAAAACGCTTGCGATAGAAACTGTTCGAACAACAAACAAAACAGCTATGAAAACGACTGCAAATAAGTCTAAACGCGTACCTGCCCCCACGAAAAAGGCAATGAAGCTTACGCAAATGCAATCGGATAACGACGTTTACGGAAGTTATACCGGTAGAGGCGAAAAAGGCGAACTGCCTATGCAGGATGCGGACGATTTATAAAATTCGTAAAGGAAAAGACCGTTTTTAAACGGTCTTTTCTCTGTTTATTAAAGATTAAAAATCGTCGTCATCTTCGTCATCTTCGTCGTCGTCTTCGTCATCATCGTCGTAGTCGTAATAATCGTCTGCGGAAACGTATTCGAATTCTTCTTCCTCGACTTCTTCCTCTTCTTCCTCTTCTTCTTCGCCAAACTCTTCGTCGAATTCTTCCCCGAGCTGTAAGTCTAATTCTTCGGGTTCGTCTTCGTCGTCGAGATAGGTTCTCCAAGCATCGTCGTCATCAGGATCGTCGTTAGGCTCTTCTTCGTATTCGCTCTTGGCTTTGCACTCGTCGCACATTTTTTCGCCTGCGCGCATATAGTTATCCCCGCAAATCGGGCAAAGTTCAGTTTCTTCTTCGATTTCTTCTTCAAAGTCGTCGGCAAAGGTTTTTGCACCGCTTAATTCTTTTAAACATACTTCGCAGTATTCCTGTTCGTCCCCGTCGATATAATTTAATTCGCATCTCGGACAGATAATATAGTTAGCCATAGTTATTTTCCCTCGTTTCTTATAAGTTGATTTTGCTATATTATATTAGTATTTTACGGATTTGTAAACTGTTTTTTAGCCGTTTTTTTAGATTTTAATAAATTTTTTTTAATTTTCACAAAAAAGGAAGCCGTTTTTCTATAAAACGACTCCCTTTGCCTTTATTCTTCTTTTCGTTCTTCTTCTGCGGGTGCGGTCGCTTCTTCCGAAACTACGTTAGCGTCTTCGGTTTCTACGCTTTCTTTTGCCGATTCTTCCGCTTTATTTTCTTCAACGGTTTCCGTTTCGTCTGCGCTCGTATCGTCCGTTTTTTCGGCTTCTGCGGGCGTTTCTTCTTCGTTTGCGTATACGTCGATAGATTTATCGTCCGTCGTATCCAAACGGTCTTTTCTCACTCTCGTGCGTTCGTAAGCCGCTTGAAGCTGTGCTTTCTTTTTAAGGTGCAACGCAACGGGTACGCCGATCGCCGCGCCCACTACGAGCACGCCGCCGATTACGATTAACACGATTGCCCAAACGGGGAAGCTATCGTCCGTTGCTACGACCGTTTCTTGTTGCAACGTACCTGCCCAAGATTCTTCGATTGCATCAATATCCGCGCTCTTAATCGCATCCTTTCCGCCCATTAAACCGATATAATAGTTCATGCGGTCGTAGTGCTTATTCTCCGCATCTACGAATTTAGCCGCGTAATCCGTCTTGCTTTCGTTTTCGCTCTTACCGTGCGCCGCAAACGCCGTGTATTCGTTGATATGAATGGTATCGTAAAGCTTTTGCACGTCGTCCAAAAGGCTCTTTTCGCCCGTATGGAATACGTAGGTCAACGCTTCTTCCATTTTATCGTCTTCAAAGTCCGAGATATACGTATTTACTTCGTCGTATTTCTCGTTAAGCGCTTTTAATTCTGCGTTGGTTGCGGGAACGTCCGTCGCATAAATATAGCGGTAAGCGTTCAAGCCCAAGCTCTGCGCGCCCGAATACAAAAGCTTACCTTCGAAAAATTCAGGCTTATACCAGTCGGAATTGAAATCTACGTAGTTGAAATCAATCGGTTCGTATTCTTCCGTCGGAACGAAATAATCAGCTTTTGCGCCCGTACAGTTAATTCTCGAAAGCTTATAGCCGTTTCCGCCCGAAGTATAATAATATAAATAATTCCCGTCAACCGTCCAAAGGGTGATGTCTGCAACGCCGTACGCCATTGCAAATTCTTCGCCGTCTTGCACTTTGAAAAGAATTTTATCGTCCTTTGCATAATACACGTAATCGTCAAAATCTTCGCCTATAAACACCGCGCCGTTTGCAAATACCGACGAGTTTTTCGCCGCCGTTTGCACTTGCGCGTTGCCGGAAACGGATTTCCAACCGTCTGCGTCAATTACGCTATCGGACAGGTAATACAACGCCTTTACGGGAGGCGTATCGTTCACCACCGTGCGCGTAAAGTACACGCCGTCTTGCGCGTATCTGTCTAAATCGTAGGTATATCCCGAAATTTCGTCGGACTCACCCGCCACTTCCTTCTTATCGTTATAGCCTTGCGAAATTTTATCTTCGTAGTTCTTGCCGATACCGTCAAGCACAAGCTCGCCTAAGTTCACGTAGGGATACGTCTTATAATCGCCTTTGTCAAAGCCTTTTTCGTTCTTTTCCAAATAGTCGGTATCGAAAGTATATTCTCTGCCGTTCGACGTTTTATAGCCGTTTTTCGTCGCCGTCGCCGTTGCAGATGCGTTTACCTTATACACTTGATTATAAGGCGCGTCCGTCGGGTTCTTGGAATCGACGTTGTATTTGACGCCCATCGTGTAGTACACCGTGCCGTTAGAAAGGTCTTGCATATCGTAAATAAGCTCGGTTGCGCCTTCTACGAGCACGTTCGTCTTTTCCGTTTTAGTGTTAAAAGATTTTAACGCGCCGTTTTCTTCGTATAAGCAATAAACGGTCTTATCCGCGCCTTCCCCTTCTTCCACGAAACGGAAATTGCTCGCGCGGTCTTCCAAGTGGAAATACTTGCCTTTCATGGTCCACGAGCCGTCGAGTTTTGCCCGTTTAAAATCGATATATCCCGACTGAACTTGTCCGCTTTCCACGTCTTTATCCGTCGTAGGCGTAGCGAAATACACGTAGTCGCCGTAGATATAGAATCCGCTATCGTAGTCTTGAGAAACGAGAAGCATAGGCACGACGGTTTGCGCCTTTTCGTAATCCCCTTTTTGTAAATCGGCATTAGCAATACGCATCAACGCGCCTTTTTTCACCTTACCGTAGGTATTCGACACCGCATAGTCTTCCGCGCCGGTGAGATAATAAACGAAATCGTCTTTTTGCACGGCAAAACCACCGTTAGAAACTGCGGTGTTCTCGCTGGAAACGTAGCCGTCGAGCTTATTGCCTTTATAGCTTTCGTCGCCACAGGAAACGAATGCAAGCGTAGACGTAAGCAGAGTAGCCGTCGCGAGAATACTGATTATTTTTCTTGCTTTATCCTTCATTGTATAAGGACTCCTTTTTATGGTTTCTCGGAAAGAACGCGCAAAAGTGCATTTTCCGACTCTATTAACGCATATTCTATTATATATCAATTTGTCAATTAAAGCAAACGAAAACGCCCCGTTTTTTCGGCTATTTTCTGTGAAATTTTAATTTTTTGGAGAATTTATTCGCTATGCAACCTTTTGGTCTTTTAAATTTTATCAAATCCGTACTTGAAAAAGACTCTACCCCCGCCCCGCAACCGTCCGAGCCGTCTACGGTTTCGACTTCGCAAGACGAACCCGCCCAACCTGAGCCTACGCCGAAACACAACTCTTTCGTAGACTTTTGCTCCGCCCACGACGCGCGCGCAAAGAGAATTAGGAAGAAATAAGCGCTTAGGGCAGAAATTGCGAGCCTTTTCCGCGAGATTGCCACACTTCGTTCGCAATGACGGCGCGGAAAAGGCTTTGCTTTCGGCAAAATCGCAAGTTGAGCGCAATGCCTGTTATCGGGTCATTGCGAAGGAGTGAAACGACTGTGGCAATCTCTTTTCGCCCTTTGGGCGATTGCGTGGCAAAGCCACGAAAATAGCGCAACCTACGGTTGCTTGACTTGGGCATACATATGCGGGGTTTCCCCCCTGCGCCCCACCAGAAACTGAGTTTCTGGACTTCCTATAACGCAAAGGAAAAAACGCGGTGGATACCGCGTTTTTTGACGTTAGTTTTTGAAGCCGAAAAAGTCCGTCGCCGTCCATTCTTTGCGTAAAATATCCGCAAAAAACGCGCGCTTTTCTTCTTGCGTGGGTTTTTTGAATAAGTGCTTGAACTTGAACGAGCGAAATTCTTTCGGATAACGGGCTTTTAGGCTCGGAAAACGGTATTGACCGTCTTTATATACCACGAAATTCAGCTCTTCCCCGCCCGAAAGCTCGCGAAGGTCGAAAAAGTCTTTGCCTTTTCTAAATCGGTAGATATACGAACAGGAAGAGTCCCCGCCTTTTTCATAGGTGTATTCGTAAGAAAATCCCCCGTCTATCGCCCAAGAAAAGAGCGTTTTGAATTGTTTTTCGATTTCAAGTTCTTTTTCGTTCATAGCCTTATTCGTGAATAAGCACCGCTTTAATACGGCGAATCCCCGCCGACGAGCTTTGTTCTTTTTGGATTTTGAATTTGCCGAGTTTACCCGTCGTTTCCGCGTGCGGACCACCGCAAATTTCTTTCGAAAAATCCCCTATAGTATACGTTTTTACGCGTTCGCCGTATTTGCTTTCGAACAAGCCCGTAAAGCCTTGCGCTTTCGCTTCTTCAATCGACAGCTCTTGCATAACGACGGGAATATCTTCGCGAATTTTCTCGTTTACAAGGTCTTCTACCGCTTTAATTTGCTCCGCCGTCAAGGGTTGGGGATAATTAAAATCGAAACGAAGGCGTTCTTCGGTGATGTTCGAGCCTTTTTGGTTGACGTCAGGCGAACAAACTTTTTTCAGCGCGGCGTGCAAAAGGTGAGTAGCCGTGTGTAAGTTCGTCGTTTCTTCTTTATGGTCGGCAAGCCCGCAAGCAAATTTTTGTTCGCTACCCGCTTTGGACTTGCTTTGGTGTTCTTCAAACGCCGCGTTGTAGCCGTCCATGTCCACGCCGAACCCGCGTTCTTTCGCCATTTCCGCCGTGATTTCAACGGGGAAACCGTAGGTGTCGTAAAGTCTAAACGCCGCTTTGCCCGCAATCACCGTTTCGGGTACGTACGCGGGGTCTTTTTCTTTCATAAACGCATTTTTACGCTCTAACCCGCCGATACATTTTTCAAATTCCTTTAAGCCCTGTTGCAAGGTTTTTGAGAATTTCGCTTCTTCTTTGTTCAGCTCGTCCGCAATCTTTTCCGCGTTGATTTGCAGTTCGGGATATACCGTTTTATACTGCTCGATAAAGGTTGCGGAAATTTTCGCAAGACTGCCTTCGGGTAAGTCGATTTTGCGCCCGAAACGCACCGCTCTGCGAATAATTCTGCGCAAAATATACCCCTGATCGGTGTTTGAAGGCACGATACCCTTTTCGTCCCCGATCATAAAGGTCGCCGTACGCGTGTGGTCGAGAAGCACGCGGAAAGCGCGGGTAATTTCTTCGCTTTCGCCGTACGTTTTGCCCGTAAGCGCGGTGATTTCCTTAATGGCGTTTTCAAAAATATCCGTTTCGTACACGCTGGATTTTCCGCTCAAAACGCAAAGCGCGCGTTCTAAGCCCATACCCGTATCTACGTTCTTTTGGGAAAGTTCTTCAAAGTTGCCGTCCGCCGTCTTGTTAAAGCGCATAAATACGTCGTTCCAGATTTCCAAGAACGCGCCGCAATTACAATCGGGATTACATTCAGGCGAGCATTTGGGTTTTCTGATTACGAACATTTCCGTATCCGTTCCGCAAGGTCCGGTCAAGCCCGCAGGTCCCCACCAGTTGTTTTCACGGGGCATATAATAAATGTTTTCTTTCTTAATCCCTGCGTTTTCCCAAAGCGCAGCCGCTTCGTCGTCGCGCGGGATACTCTCGTCCCCGCCGAATACCGTGACGGCAATCTTGTCCGAAGGGATTCCCAAATAGTTTTCACCCGTCAAAAATTCGTAGCTCCAAGGAATCATTTCCTTTTTGAAATAATCTCCCAGCGACCAGTTTCCAAGCATTTCGAAAAAAGTACAATGCCGTTCGTCGCCTACGTCGTCGATATCCCCCGTACGCACGCATTTTTGCACGTCGGTAAGACGGTTGCCCGCAGGGTGCTTTTCCCCCAAAAGATAGGGCACGAGCGGGTGCATACCCGCCGTCGTGAACAGTACGGTAGGGTCGTTTTCGGGAATCAAGGACGCGGACGGAATGACCTTATGCCCCCGTTCCTTGAAAAAGTTTAAATACATTTCTCGTAAGCTTTGACTCGTATAAGTTTTCATAATCGTAGTTCCTTTGCCGACTTTTCGGCGTTTTCTCGTTTTAATAGCAATATTATAGCTTGCGTAAAAAGGTTTGTCAAACGATTTTTACAAATTCTTTCACGCTTTTATCAACTCGTAGCCCGTTTTGGAATCTTTTACGGCGTAGCCGAGTTTTTGAAGCTCCGCGCGAAGCTCGTCGCTCTTCGCCCAATCCCGCGCAAGGCGCGCCGCCCAGCGTTCTTCCGCCAACGCTTTTACGCTCGCAGGAATTTCGTTTGCGGTCTTTTCGTCAATCCACGCAAGGTATTCTTTCGCGTTCTTTTTGAAAAGCCCCAAAAGTCCGTAGGTTTCCCGAATTTGCCGTGCATACGCCAAAGCCAACCCGTCGCCCGCCACAAGGCGTTTTTTCATTTCCTTAAAATACCCGAATAAGTTCGAAAGGGCAAGCGCGGTGTTGAAATCGTCGCTCATACAGCCGTTAAATTCGTCGTCGATTTTTTTCGCTTCCGATTTTTGCTCGGCGGTTGCCGTCAAGCCCGCTTCTTCCGTTTCGGCAAGCGCGGTGTAAAACTCCACCAAATGCTTTTCCGCTGCGGGGAATAAATCGTTCGTGATATTGATATCGTTGCGATAGTTGGTCTGCAAAAGTGCAAATTTAATCGCTTCGTCGGAGTATTTTTCTAATAAATCGGTCAAAAGCAAGC
>CAJGCN010000018.1 GCA_904501815.1 uncultured Clostridia bacterium | reverse complement strand
TACTTTTGATTAACTTGCCCCTTGACGGGGGGCTGGACTTCCTGCACTTGTCATTGCGAACCTTTTCCGCCAGATTGCCACACTCCGTTCGCAATGACGGGCGCGGAAAAGGTGTGGCAATCCCGTTTCCGTTTCGGACAATGGTATTTTATAATCGCTACGACGTTTGCGCCAAGCTCAAACGCGTAGGAAAGGATTGTGAATATCGCCGCGCCGACGAGTACGTTATAAAGCAACGAAAGCCCCGTTGGGATTAAGACCAAAAAACGTACCTTTTTTAAATCGCGAATACGGAAAATAAACGCGTATAATACCAAAGCGACAAGGCAAATTAAATCTAACGGCTGAACACTTTTAAGCAAGAAGAAATTCACGAAACCGTAGCCGACGATTGTCAACGCAGAGAATAAAAACGCAAACTCTATCGGCGCGGTTTTGCCGTTTTTTTCAAAACGGTAATAAGTCAGCGTACGCAGTAAGCCGATTGCCAAACCGATTGTGGCAAAATACTCTCCGCCGAAAAAATAAGACGAAATCAAAAACACAATTCCGAGCGCTTGAAAGAATAAATACGTCCGTTTTGCCGTGAAAAAGTAGCTGGCAACAATCAAACTCATTGCCACAAAACTCGTTAAAAACGCTAAAATCTCCAACGGCATTCTTTATTGATTTCTCCCTAATTTAATTTTTCGGTTTATCACCACGATAGCGCACGTATGCAAAACCACCGCCGTCAACGCCCAAGTAATCGGGTAGCACACGTAAATCGTCGCAAGCGTTGGATAAGCGGGAAATACCGTAAGAAGCCAAACTACGCGAAGCAAACACGAACCGATAAGCGAGATAATCATTGACGTAAAGGACTTGCCTAATCCCCGCAACACGCCCGAGCCCACTTCCATAAATCCGCAAAGAAAATAAGGTAAACTGTTATAAATTAACTGGGTCGTAGCCGCGTCCATTGCAAGAGCTTCTAAACTTCCTTCTGCGCCGTCTACCACGCCGTAGAGCGCAAGCAACGGGTCTTTAAACAAGAAAATCAAGCTACTGAGCGAAACGCCGATAATACTCACGAGCAAACAGCAACAGCCTGCAATCGGAAAAATGCGCTTAGGCTTATTCGCGCCAAGATTTTGGCTCGTGAAGGTAAGCGCGCCTTGATACACGGCGTTTTGCGCCATATACACGAAATTAGAAACGTTCGTGCCAGCGGACGCACCGTTTACGACGGGTTGATACTTGCTATCAGGCGGGCAAACGGAATTATTGACCTGCACGATAGAAGATTGAACGAGCATATTCGAAATACAAAACAACGAGCTTTGAATAGCCGACGGAAGCCCGATGGCTACGATATCCCCAAGCTCTTTTCTATCTATTTTCAAGCGTTTGAAAGAAAAAGCCAATCCTTCCTGATCCTTAGAAAGTTTCCAAAGAAGCGCAAGAAAGGACGCGACGTTCGCAATCGCCGTTGCGAGCGCAACCCCTTCCACCGACATATCTAAAACGAGCACGAAAAACAAATTTAAGCCTACGTTTAAAAGTCCTGAAAAGGCAAGCACGATTAACGGGGTTTTACTATCCCCTTTCGCGCGGAATACGGCGATAAGATTATTCGTCAACGCCAAGAACGGCACGCCGGCAAAATAGAAATACGTGTATTTGACGGCAAGGTCGAGAAGGTTTCCCGTATTCCCCATCATTTTTAGTACGGGACGGGAAACGGCTATCCCTATTCCCCCGCCGACTACGCCGAAAAACAAGCCGACGATTAAAGCGGTGTGCGAAGCTTTTTGCGCGCGTTCTCTATCCCCCGCGCCGATATGCCTTGCGACGACTACGTTCGCGCCCACCGAAAACCCGATAAAAATATTCACGATTAACGCAACGAATGAACTCGTCGTTCCGACTGCGCCGACGGCGTTGACTTCGCTCGATAAACTCACCACCATCATATCGGCGGCGTTATAAAGGGTTTGCAAAAGATTGGTTGCAATAATCGGCAACACGAATAAGAGAATTTGCTGGAATAGCTTCCCTTCCGTAAATTTACCTTGTTTACTAACCGCCGTCATTATTCTTTTTCCTTTTCAGTATTTTGCGCATTTTCTCCAAGATAGTTTGCTCTAAGCTGTCCGCAAGCGCCGCCGATATCCACGCCGATTTGTCGGCGCAACGTTGCAGACACGCCACCCTTTTCCAAAACGCCTAAAAAGCGATACGCCGCTTTATCGGAAATACTTTTCAAATCCCGTTCCTTAACTTCGTTTAAACGGATTAAATTCACGTGGCAGGGCTTACCCTTTAAGAGCGTAATCAATTCTTTTGCGTGGCGTTCGTCGCAGTTTTCACCGTCGATTAGCGTATATTCAAAATAATATCTCCGACCCGTTTTTTTGAAATAATACGCGCAGGCTTTTAAAATTTCTTCTATTTTATACGCTTTGGCAACGGGCATCACCCGCGCGCGGTCTTCGTCGGTCGTAGCGTGCAACGACACCGTTAAATTCAAAGGAATTCCTTCGTCGGCAAGGCGGTACATTTTCGGCACTATCCCGCACGTTGAAAGGGAAATATTCCTTGCGGAAATACGCGCGCCTTCTTCCGCCGTTGCGTTTTTTAAAAATTTCACGACTTCGTCGTAGTTATCCAGCGGTTCTCCGCTACCCATAAGCACCACGTTCGTGACGGCCCGCGCACCTTTTCCGTCCGCCAAAACGTCCTTTTTATGAAGCGCGTTGACGAGTAAAATTTGCGACAAAATCTCCCCTGCGGTCAAATTTCTAATCAGTCCGCCGAGCGTAGACGCGCAAAACTTACAGCCCATTCTACAACCCACCTGCGTAGAAACGCATTGCGTATACCCGTATTTATATTTCATCAGCACGCCTTCGACGAGATTTCCGTCGGCAAACTCGAACAGGTATTTTTCCGTACCGTCCTGCGCATAGAAAGTTTCGCGGATTTTCACGGGTTCGTTTTCGTAAATTTCAAGCAATTTTTCTTTAAAGGCTTTGGATAGGGAAGTAATTCCTTCAATCGTTTTCCCTTGTGTCAAGCCTTCGTAGAGCTGTTTTGCGCGGAACTTTTTCTCGCCGAGCGCAAGCACGAGCGGTTCCAGCTCCGTATACGATAAATCTTGTAAAATCTTTTTCATTCGCAGCTCCTTATCAACTATTCTTTTACGGGAAATCCAAAAAATCAGTTTCTGGACTTCCTAACGGGGGATAATCCCCTTATCTTCTTATTAGTTTCGCAACGTAAAACCCTGCGCCGAAAGCGGTATCGGGCAAAAACTGTAAACCGTATTTTTTGCGTTCGTGCGCAAGCGGGCTGACGATATTCTCCGCTTCAAACTCCAAGTGCGTTTTTAAAAATTCGGCTACGATTTGGTCGTTTTCTTCGTCGAATACCGAACAGGTAGAATAATATAACGCCCCGCCCTTTTTCACGTATCCCGAACATGCGTTTAAAATAGACGTTTGCGCGTGCTTTAAACCCGCGTAGTCGCGTTTATTGCTTAAAAGCTTTATATCGGGGTTTTCGCTTACCGTGCCGAACCCTGAACAGGGTACGTCGCATAACACGCCGTCAAATTTTTCCGCGTAAGTTTCGTCGAATACCGAACTGTCTTTTTGCCGTTCTTCTACGTTTTTCACGCCCATACGCGTTTTATATTGCCGTATCAGTTCCACGCGGTGCGCGTGCAATTCAAACGACGTAATGCGCCCGCATTTTTCTGCGAGCAACACCGATTTCCCGCCCGGCGCGGCGCAAGCGTCTAAAAAGTTTTCGCACGGAGAAATTACGTCGCAAATCGCAATACTCCCCACCGATTGAAAGGTGTAGTCCCCGCGGTCAAAGCCGTCGTCGCGTACGAAGCTGGTAAAAATATAATTATGCGGGAACGGAGTGGCAATATGCGTTTTTTCTAAATGTTTCTCTTCCCCGCGCACGAAACGGACAGACACGCCCGACGATTTCGCCGAAGCGATTGACACGGCTCTTTCCCCGTATTCTTTTTTGAGTTTTTGATACTCCGCCAAAGGATAAGACAAAGCCAACGCTTCCCCCGTTTCTCCTTTCGGCAATCTCTCGTCCACCGCCGATTTTTCAAACCTACGCAAAAACGCGTTGACAAACCCCGCTACGCCCGATTTCCCGAGCTTTTTGCAAAGGCTTACCGCACAGTCGGTAATCATATACCGCTTTTTGTCCATAAACAAAAGCATATACAGCGAAATTTTTAAGATAGTACGCACGGCAAGCTTAGGCGCTTTGGGCGCGTAGTGTCTGATACAAAATTCAAAATATTCGTCGTTTTCCAAAACCCCGTAGACGATTTTCACAGTACGGGAGCGGTATTGTTCTTCAATATAAGTATCCGCAATCGCTTGTTTGAGCCTTGCGCCGTCCGAATATATTTTCGTTAAGATTTGAAAGGGGTCGTACACGGGATTGCTCAGCATATAAACACCTGACCTTTACGGGCTTTCCTGCCGTTTAAAAAATCCCCGCCGTTCATTCTTTTCCCGCCCGAAGCTTGCACTTGCAACAGCTTTACCCCGCCGTCGCCGCATTTTACGACCAGCCCGCGCTTTACGCTATCCGACAAGACTTCCCCGTTTTTCGCAAGTTCTTCCCCGTCTAAAAGCGGAGCGGGTTCGGCGAGATACACGTTGATTTTCACGCCTTCCAGCTCAGTATACGCAACGGGCGCAGGGTTCATTCCCCGCACGAGATTCACGATTTCTTTCGCAGGTTTAGAAAAGTCGATTTTCGCTTGTTCTTTATGAATTTTCCGATAAACGTTTACGCCGTCCGCAGTTTGCGGAGTGAGCGTATATTCTCCCGTTTCCAAGATCTTTAAGGCTTTGACAATCCCTTCCGCGCCCAACATAGACAACCTATCGGAAAGTTCGCCGTAGGTTTCTTTATCGTCGATTTGCGTGCGTTCTATAAGCAAAATATCCCCGCAATCTAAGCCCAGCTCCGTTTTCATAATCGAAACGCCCGTTTGCGTTTCTCCCGCTACAATACAGCTTTGAATAGGCGACGCTCCGCGATACTCGGGCAATAATCCCGCGTGGATATTCCAAACCCCGCAAGGAAAACAATCAAGCACTTCCTGCGTTAAAATTTGCCCGTATGCGCAAGTGATTAAAATATCCCCGCCGAGCGATTTTACCGCCGTAATCTCGTCTTTAATTTTTTCAGGCTGTAAAACGGGAATCCCTAACCGTTCCGCCGTTTGTTTAACGGGTGGCGGGGTCAAAATCCCTTTTCTGCCTTGCGGTTTATCCGTTTGGGTAATCACGCCGACGACGTCAAACCCGTTTTCGACGATTTTTTCAAGCGGTTTCACCGCAAACTCGGGCGTACCCGCAAAAACGATTTTCATAATAATTCACTCCGTTTGTTTTTAGAGACATTCCCCTTATTTGGAAGTCCAGAAACTCAGTTTCTGGTGGGGTGCAGGGGCAACGCCCCGCATATATCGGACTTAGGGAAGCAACCGTAGGTTGCGTTATTTTGCAATCTTTGATTGCACAATCGCCCAAAGGGCGAAAAAACGGAAAACTCCGTTTTCCTTTTATAAGTCCGTTTTCTCGCGGGCTCTGCCCGCACCCGCAAGGGGCAACGCCCCTTGACCCTTGTTAGGGAAAGCGCAAGCTTTCCGCAAGGGTTAGCATTTCTCGATATGGTTTGCTTTGTCGATATATAAAACGCCGTCTAAATGGTCAAGCTCGTGGCAAATCGCGCGAGCAAAAAAGCCTTTCGCTTGAAGAAGGTGTTTCTCGCCCGTTCTATCTTGATAGGAAAGCTTTACTTTCATAGGACGGGATACGATACCGTTTTTGCCACGCACCGACAAACAGCCTTCCCAACCGCTCTGCTCGCCTTTTTGCATAACCATTTCGGGATTGATAAATTCAAAATATCCTTCGTCTACGTCTACCACGCAAACCCGACGGAGTACCCCCAC
Organism: uncultured Clostridia bacterium; assembly: GCA_904501815.1. Classification (GTDB taxonomy): domain Bacteria; phylum Bacillota; class Clostridia; order Christensenellales; family Borkfalkiaceae; genus Scatosoma. Next base: position 9,899 of record CAJGCN010000018.1, on the reverse strand, counting down.
TTGCGGAGCGGCAAGACCTGCGCCTTGCTCGAATTTTACCGTTTCTTTCATATCGTCTAAAAGCTGAGCGAGCTTGTCGTCAAACGCTTCCACTCTCGCGCATTGTTTTCTCAAAACTTCGTCGCCTACTTGCACTACGCTACGAATTGCCATTGTTCTTTCTCCTTTTAACTTAAATTCGACGGATTTTCTTCCACCGATACGAGCGCATCTCGATTTCTTCTTTCCGCGCAAATCTCGTAAATAATCGGTAATATCGAAGTATCCGAAAGCCGCATCAACACTTGATAACGGTATTTGTTTTGTATTTTTTTGATCGGCGCACGCATTTTATTAAAGAATAAAAATTTCTCCGTATTCGCCTGATACAAGCTTTCCAGCTCCGTATATACGAGCCTTAACGCTTCCATAGTCTTTTTATCGTCGTCCCCCGAAACGAGTACTCTCACGATCTTGGAAAAGGGCGGGAACGCCATTGCCGCGCGCAAAGAAATTTCGTTTTCGTAAAAACCTTCGTAGTCGTAGGAAGTCGCAAACCGCAATACTTCGTTTTCAGGGTCGAAAGTCTGTAAAACCACCTTGCCCTTTTCTTCCGCGCGTCCGCTCCTTCCCGAAACTTGGGTCAACAGCTGAAAAGTTCTTTCCCCGCTACGGTAATCGGAAAAATGCAAGCTCATATCCGCATCTAAAATCCCTACGAGCGTGACGGCGGGGAAATCGTGCCCTTTGGCTATCATTTGCGTACCCACTAAAATATCCGCTCGCCTTTCCCCAAACGCTTTCAAAATCTTGTAATGCCCTTCTTTTCCGCTCGTCGTGTCGTTGTCCATTCTCAGTATCCGTGCGGTAGGATATAATTTTTGCAAGCTTTCTACAATCCGTTGCGTACCCGTGCCCGCGTAAGAAAGCTTTCTGCTCCCACATTCGGGACAACCCGAGAGCATAGCGTACCGACCCCCGCAATAGTGGCATTTTAAACAGTCTTCGTCGCGGTGATAGGTAAGCGACACGTCGCACGCTTCGCATTTGGCTACGTAGCCGCATTCTTTACAAATCACCGTTTGCGAATACCCGCGACGGTTCAAAAACAAAATCGCCTGTTTTTCCTTTTGCAGGCATTTTTCTATCTCTTCTTGCAATACGAGCGAAAAAGGGGAATTATTCCCGCGCCGTACTTCTCTGCGCATATCCGCAATCAAGATTTCAGGCAACGGCTTTTGGTTGATACGCTTGGTGAGCGTAATCAAGTTAAACTCCCCTTCCTTTGCCCGTTTATACGTTTCCACCGCAGGGGTTGCGCTCCCTAACACGAGTTTACAGCCGTTGTATTTAGCGCGCAATAACGCAACGTCGAAAGTGGAATAACGGGGCGCGCTTTCGCTCACGTAGCTCGAATCGTGTTCTTCGTCGATAATAATAACGCCTACGTTTTCTAAGGGCGCAAAAATCGCGCTACGCGCGCCGATAGCGATTTTCGCTTCGCCCGTTCTAAGCCGCCACCATTCGTCGAACTTTTCGCCCGCCGACAGCCCGCTGTGCAAAATCGCCGCGTTTTTCCCAAACCGCGCGCGAAGTTGAGAAAGCATTTGCGGGGTTAAGGAAATTTCAGGCACGAGAAATACCGAGCTTTGCCCCTTTTCCAAGCACTTGGCAATCAGATTTAAATAAATCTCTGTTTTACCGCTCCCCGTAATCCCGTGCAAAAGCTGTACGGTACGCGTATCCTTTTCAATGCTCTCTATCGCTGAGCGTTGGTCGGGGGTTAGCGTTTTTTCTTCTCCGTCCCCTTCCACCGTTTTATACGGGTCGCGCAAAATTTTCTCTTTGCTGATACGCACGTAGTCTTTCTTTTCCAGCGCGGAAAGTCCGCCCGGAAACAAATTATTCAGCGTTGCCGTGTCCGTTTTTCCGTGCTTATCCAGATATTCTAACACCCCGATTTGATTTTTCGCGGTTTTACGAATTTGCGTTTTTTCAATAGGTACGGTAAGCTCTGCAAACGTTTTATACAGCTCGCGCACCTTGCCCGTCCGCATTTCGCTCGGCAAAAACAGCCTGAGCGTAAGCGCTTTGGGAACTCGAAAACGCTTGACGAGTTTTTCCGCCATAAATAAGCTTTCTTTTGTTAAAGCAGGTAATTCGTCCGACGACGGCAATACTTTTTTCAAACGGGCTTCAGGGATTTGCGAACTTTCTTTTATCCGCATTACGAAACCCGGCAAAACCTTACCGCCGAAGGGCGCGCGAACCCGACTGCCAACGACTAAATCGCCGTCGCAGAGATAATCGAAGATTCTATCGGTTTCGCTCGTGGCAATGTCCACGATAACTTCGGCTATCATACCTTTACGCTCTCCCTTATAAAAGCCAAATTGCCCCGATAGTTCGAGGCAATCGCTACGTTGCTACGCTTAGTCTTTTGCAATCACGACTTTTCCTTCCGCGATATCGTTGCACGCAGTCAACAGTTCTTTATTTTTCCCGTTCGTATCTGCGCCGAGATTTTTCTCCGCCTCGATAATCTGACGCGCACGCTTCGCCGCTACGGTGCAAAGCGCATAACGGCTAATCGGTTCTTCCTCCGTGCCAAGCTTTCTGATGAGTACGTCTACTGCAGGTTCGTTAATCATATTCTTAAAACTCCTTTCTCGTTTTTATTTTTCTTTTATTTTCCCGATTTTCTCAAATCGATTAATTGACAAATTTCCTTTACCGCCCGTTCCAGCTCGTCGTTGACTACGGTATAATCGTAGCACTCGGCTTTGGAAAGTTCGTAGTCAAGGCGGGAAAGTCTACGCTCGATTTCTTCTTCGCTTTCGGAATTTCTGCCCACGAGCCGTTTTTTCAGCTCTTCCACCGACGGCGGGGCAACCATAATCAACAAACTATCGGGGAACGCCTTTTTCGCGTTCAACGCTCCTACCACGTCGATTTCCAAAATCACCGACTTTTCTTTGAGCGTTTCTTCTACGAAAGATTTCGGCGTACCGTAAAAATTTCCGAAATGCTCGTCGTATTCCAAAAAATCCCCTTGCGAAATACGGTTTTGAAATTCTTCTTTGGAAAGAAAAAAATACTCTCTGCCGTGCATCTCGCCCGCACGCGGAGCGCGGGTAGTGCAAGATACCGATTCTACGATATCTTCACGGCGTTTTAAAATTTCGTCTACAATCGTTCCTTTCCCAACCCCCGAAGGTCCGGAAATTACCGTTAATACGTTCTTCATAGTCTACCTTACTTATTCCACGTTTTGCACTTGCTCGCGAATTTTTTCAATCTCGTTTTTCAAGGCAAGCCCTGCTTTGGTTATTTCCACGTCGTTGCTTTTAGAACAGGTCGTGTTCGCTTCTCGGTTAAATTCCTGCACCAAAAAGTCAAGCTTTCTGCCGACGATACCTTCCTTCGCAATCGAACGGAACTGCGCGATATGCGAACGCAAACGGGTAAGTTCTTCGTCGATATTGCTCTTATCGGTAAAAATCGCCACTTCCGTCAACAGTCTGCCTTCGTCTACGTTCACCCCGTCGAGATATTCCTTAACGCGGTTTTTCAGCTTTTCTTTATACTCTTCGGCGATCTTAGGCGCGCGCACGGAAATTTCTTCCACGAGCGTTTCAATCGTGCTTACTCTCGTAAGCATATCCGCTTGCAATTTCTCGCCTTCCACCGCGCGCATAGCGTTTAAGTTTTCCAACGCGCCCGCAAGCGCCGTTTTGAGTGCCTTGACGAGTTCTTCGTCCACGATAGCGACTTCGTCTTGTTTTAAAACTTCGGGATAGCGCAACACCGAAGTAAGCGTCAAATCGTCGGTAAGCGCAGGGAATTTTTCTTTCAGTTCGGTTGCCGACTTAATATAGCTCGCCGCAAGCGCCAAGTCCAACGCAAGCGCCGTCGGTTTTTCCCGTTTGTCTTTAAGCGACACGAACACGTCTGCGTGCCCGCGCGTGAGTTTTTCCCGAACCATTGAGCGCACCACTTCTTCAAACGCGGTAAAAATACGGGGAGCTTTCACGGAAACGTCTAAATAACGATTATTCACCGTTTTAATTTCGCAGGTAAGCTCCACGCCCCCTTCTTTATATTCTCCTTTTCCGTAGCCCGTCATACTCAGCATAGCAAATTCCCTTCTTTTTCTTAGTACCGATATTATAACAAATAAAAACGGAAATTTCAAGCACTTTTACTCTTTTTTATAAAAAAAGAGAAAAGCAAAGTTTTTTCTTCTCTGCTTTTCCCGTTTTTTTGTTGCTTTATTTTCTTTTTAAAGGGTATCCCAACCGTCGGGGCAATGCTCCGTCATATCTTTTACGTACCAATCCCCATCTTCTTTTACCATAGAAAAATACATATCGCTCGTTTGCGTGAACGAAGTGCCGAGCGTACCTTGCGTAAACGACCAAGAAGTGCTAACGATTGCGCTCGTCGAACCCGTCGTTTTAATTTCTTTGATTTCGACTTTCAGCCAGTCCCCTTCTTTCATAGCAATTCCTAAACTGAATAAATCGGATAAGTCAATGGAAAAGCCCGATAATCCGCCCATCACCGACCCGAAAAGATTAAATACCGCTTCGATTTGCTTGCGTTCTTTCGTGGCTAAATTCCCTAAAAAACCTTCGTAATCCCCGTCGTTATAGGATTTTTCAAATTTTTCTATTCTATCTACAATCATTTCTTCGTCCGTGCGGAATTTTTCACAGCCCGCAAACGCGAAAAAAACAAAGGTAAGAAAGAGCAAAACGGTTGCTAAAAAACGTTTTTTCATTGTATTTGCTCCGTTTGGGATTCTTCTGCGTGCGCCGCTTTTTTGTCAAGTTCCGCTTGCACTTTTTCCGCGACCTTTTCTTCTTCCTTTCTTTCCTGCGCAAGCGACCCTACGATAAAAAACAACACGAGCAACGCCACCGCTAAAACCCAATATAAATGTGCGCTGAAAAATAGTTCAACCGATTCTGAAAACTCGTTGCCAATCTCCCCTATTCCAGCAAAGATGATAAGTACGTACCACAAAAGCAATAAAATTACGCTCGTTTTTGCCATTCCGAATTTCGCGTATCTATTCGGACCTTTTTTCACAAAATAACCCAAAGTGCTTCTTAAAGAAATTCCGAAAAGAGCCAAAAAGAAAACAAAAAAGAACATTAACCCGCCGTTTTCACTTGAAAAACTCATCATCGAAAATTCTTCCGTTTTTATCACTTTGCCATATATTGCGTGCGTGGGCAAGGATACGATAGGAACGAATTGAAAAATTAAAAACAAAATTTGCAGAAAAAGGGTAAAAATATACAGGCATTTTAACTTATCGCTCCATATATTTTTTAACGTTTTCATAAACTTGCTTTCTTCGCTTTGCGTTTCTTCTTGTTTGTTTTGTTGTTCCATAGTACATCTCCTAAAAAATAAATTTAAAACTACAAATGAATAAAAATAAACATTTGTTGTTTTATATTATAACTCTACATTTGTTTATTGTCAAGTAAAAAATATACATTTGTGATAAAATTTTCTAAGGGGTAGAACAATGAACACGGAAAATTTTAAAAACGTATTAAAGGATTTACGGATAGAAAAAGGGGTTAAACAAAAGGAAGTTGCCGAGCGGTGCGACGTGAGTCCGCAATGTATTTCTCAGCTTGAATTAGGCACGCGCAGTCCGACGGGCAGTACGCTGATTGCCTTAGCGGAATACTTTAATTGTTCGGTGGATTATCTTTTAGGTCGCTCCGACGATTACGCAGGCTCGAAAAGCGAACCGAATTTTTTTAAAAGCGAGTTGTCCAAAACGGAAAAAGAACTGTTATCGGCATTTCGCGCCTTGCCAAACGATTTAAAGGCGCATTTGGTGGATTACGCAAAAAAATTAACCGATTTATATAAAGCACAAAAACGATAAACTTTTGCAAGCAAAAAAGCAAGCGCAGGAAACGCTTGCTTTTTTCTTTATAGGGTTTTGATTTATTTTTCTATCATTTGCTTAAAGGTTTCTTCGTCGATAATTTTCACGCCGAGCTTTTGCGCCTTTTCAAGCTTACTGCCCGCGTCTTCGCCGGCAACGACGAGCGTGGTTTTCGTTGTCACGGAGCTTTGGCAAACCCCGCCCCGCGCTTCAATCAGCTTTTGCGCTTCGCTACGCTTAAAAGACGAAAGACTTCCCGTTAAAACGACTAACTCGCCCGAAAACACGCCGTCCGTTTTTATTTCCCCTAAATATACAGGCGCAACGCCGAGTTCTTTTAAGCGCGCAAGCTCTGAAAGGTTATTTTCGTCGGCAAAATACGCCGCAATGCCTTTCGCGGTAATTTCCCCTACGTCGTTTAACGCCACGAGTTCTTCGACGGTTGCTTTTTGCAAGTTTTCAAGGGACTGAAACCGCGTTGCAAGCGCTTTCGCCGCAACCCTGCCTACCCCTTCTATACCGATTGCGTAGATAAACGCGTCGAGCGCAGGGGTTTTACTTTTTTCAATCGCTTTGAGTAAATTATCAATTTTTTTCTCTTTAAACCCTTCTAAATCGGCAAGGTCGGTTTCCGTCAAGCGGTAAAGGTCGGAGAAATTCCGAACCCCTTTTTTCTCGGTTAAAAGACAAGCGGTGCTTTCGGAAAACCCTTCGATATCCAGCGCGTTTTTGCTTGCATAGTGATCGAGTTTCGCCACTACACGTTCTTTACAGTTTACATTCGTGCAAAAAATATGCGCGCCTACTTCCTTGATTTCTCCACCGCAACAGGGGCATTTCACAGGCTTTTCTACTTCTATGCTTCCTTCCTTTTCGTTGGTTGCGCCTAAAATTTCGGGAATGACTTCGTTGGAGCGCCGAACGAGCACGCGCGAGCCGATTTTGACCCGTTTTCTTTGGATATCCCCGTAGTTATTCAAAGTTGCGCGCGACACGGTCGCCCCGCCTAAATCGACGGGTTCTAACAGCGCAAGGGGAGTGAGTTTTCCCGTTCTCCCGACCTGCCAAAGCACGTCTTTTACGTCCGTCGTCACTTCTTCCGCTTCGAATTTATAGGCAATCGCCCAGCGCGGGAATTTATCCGTCGCGCCCATTTCACGGCGTTGTTTTGCGCCGTCTACTTTTATCACCGCGCCGTCGGTCAACACGTCGATTTCTCGGCGTTCTTTTTCCACGCGCGCAATTTCCGCAAGCACTTCTTCCCCCGTTTTACATACGGCAAAATACGGGAACACCTTAAACCCTTCTTTCTTTAAAAACTCGTGCGCTTGCGTTTGCGAAAGCTCCCCGCCGTCCGAAAGATAGTTAATATCGTAGAAATAAATTTCAGGCTTTCTTTTTTCGGTGATTTTGGGGTCGAGATTACGAATTGCCCCCGCCGCCGCATTTCTTGCGTTTTTCAGCGGTTCGCTTGCCGTTTGATTATATTTTTCCAAAACGGACATCCTAATCACGGCTTCCCCGCGCACTTCCAACGTCCCTTGATAGGAAATACTCAGCGGGAAGGATTTAATCGTCAGCACTTGCGCCGTCACGTCTTCCCCGACCACGCCGTTTCCGCGCGTAGTCGCGCGCACGAATTTCCCTTTATCGTAGGTCAAACATACGGTCAGCCCGTCGAATTTATACTCAACGGTATACGCCACGCCTTCCCCGACGGCTTTTTTCACGCGCGTTAAAAAAGCTTGGAGCTCGTTTTCGGAAACGCATTTATCTAAGCTAAACAATCGCTCTATATGCGTATGCTGTTGAAACGCCTTAATCGGTTCACCCCCGACCCTACGCGTAGGCGAATCGTCAAACACGACGCCGTTTTCTTCTTCGAGTTTTTTCAGCTCGTCGTAAAGCGCGTCGTACTCCTTATCGGAAACGGTCGGCGCGTCTAACACGTAGTATTCGTACGCCCATTTATTGAGAATATCCGTCAGTTCTCTTTGTCTTGACATAGTTTTTTATTTCCTTTTTTCTTATTGACGGGGAATTTGAAATTTCTAAATAAACCTGCACCTTTTACCCTAAAACCGTTAAAGGAGCGAGCGTTGCGGATAACTGCTTAATGCCTAAACCCGTGAACGCGATATCTAAAATCGTGTTGTTGCCCGTACCGCGCAAATTTACGATCGTGCCTTGCCCAAACTTCGGGTGGGAAACCTTTACGCCGACTTTAAACGCCGATAAATCTTTGCCCGCGCCTTGTTTAAGTTTCGCCACACCGCCGTAGGAAAAACCGCCTGCGTTCGTCGCGCGATTTGCGCCAAAAGACGAGCCATAGGAAGATTGCGTGGATTGACTGCCAAAGGTCGCTCCGTAGGTAGCACCGCCGTACGCCGAGCGTTTCGGCGCGGAGTTTTGCCGTTCGTCCGAGCCGTAGCCCCGCCCGCCGTAAGACGAGCCGTAGCCACCGTAATTGCTTTTCGTTGCATACCTGCCCCCGCCGTACGCAGAGTTTCCGTAAGCTTCGGGGTCGTCGTCTGAATACCCTTCTCTACCGTAGCCAAACGCCGTTCTACGCGGTTCGTTCGGCAGTTCGAGTTCTGATGAAAGCTCTTTTAAAAACCTTGAACGCGCCGTCGGCTCACGCTTGCCGTAAAGATATCGGCTCTTAGAACGGGTTAAATACAGCCGTTCTTTTGCACGGGTAATCGCTACGTAGGTTAAACGCCGTTCTTCTTCCAACTCCCCTTCATCCGTCGCCGCGCGGGAAACGGGCAGAATATTTTCTTCCATTCCGCAAACGAACACGCATTTAAACTCCAAGCCCTTAACCGAGTGAATGGTCGCGAGAGTGACGTAGTCGGAATCGTCCATATCGTCGGTGTCGGAAGAAAGCGTCACTTGATTGAGATAATCGGTGAGCGTTGCGCCCGCGTTGAGCTTGCAATACTCGTCCACCGACTGAATAAATTCTTCGATATTTGCGCGCTTGTTCAAACTCTCGTCGGAGTCGTCTGCATACGCTTCCCGCATACCCGTATCCAACACGATTTTTTTCACGAGTTCGTTGACGGGCAATTCCTGACTTTCCAAAATCCACTTTTTTGCCATATCGGCAAAGGTTTCAAGCTTTTGGCGCGTACCGCCTGAAAATCCAAGCTCGTCCAGCTCAAACAACGCTTCGTAAACGGAAAGTTCCGTTTCATAGGCGTAATTTTGCAAAGTTTCCACCGTTTTTTGCCCGATACCGCGCTTAGGGAAATTGATAATCCGAACGAGCGCTTCGCTGTCGAACGGGTTGTTGACGAGCCGTAAATAGGCGAGCAAATCCTTAATTTCCTTGCGTTCAAAGAACTTGAACCCGCCGAAGACTTTAAAGGGAATTCCGTCGGCGGTAAATTCTTGTTCGAAAGAACGGGTAAGCGCGTTCAAGCGCATCAAAATCGCAAAATCGGAGAATTTATACCCCCGCTTCATCAGCCCCGCAATCGTGTGCGCAATATACCGAGCTTCTCCGCTTTCTTCTTCCCCTTCAAAAACTTGTGCCTTCTCCCCGTCGGAATTTTCTGTCCAAAGCGTTTTATCCTTACGCTTACCGTTATGTTTAATAATCACGTTCGCAAGCTTTAAAATATTCTTCGTCGAACGGTAATTACGCTCTAATTTAAATATGTGCGCGCCTTTAAAATCCCGCTCAAAATGCAAAATATTCTCGATTTTCGCTCCACGCCAGCCGTAAATAGACTGGTCGTCGTCGCCTACCGCAAACAAATTTCCATGCGTAGACGAAAGAAGTTTGACGATCTCGTATTGCACGGCGTTAGTGTCTTGGAACTCGTCTACTAAAATATAACGGAATTTACCCGATAAGTATTCCCGCGCATCTTCGTTTTTTCGAAGCAATAATCGGGTTTCGTTCAATAAATCGTCGAAATCCAACGCGTTATTTTCCCGCAAATGCGCTTGATAGCGTTTATAAACTTTCGTGACGTCTTCTATATCGGGATCG
>CAJGCN010000017.1 GCA_904501815.1 uncultured Clostridia bacterium | reverse complement strand
GCACGACGGCGCTTACGAACGGAATGGTCTTTTCCGACGAGCCAGGCGTATACCTTGCGGGAGAATACGGAATTCGCATAGAAGATACCGTTTGTTTAGAACAAGATAAAGTAAAAAGTTTTATGTCCAAAACGGACAGGAATTTAGTGATTTTATAAAAAAGGACGGGGCAGGTACGAGATTACCGCCTGTTTCTAAAAATAATTAAAAAGAAAAAAGAAAAGAAGGAGATATCTTTATGGCACAAATTTTGGCAGGCGATATTCGTAAGGGCGCAACCTTTGAATACAAGAGTGGCGTATACACCGTCACCGACTTCCAACACGTAAAACCCGGCAAGGGCGCGGCGTTCGTGAGAACGACGTTGAAGAACGTCGTCACGGGACAAGTTTTGTCTAACGAAACGTTCAACCCTACCACCAAGCTTGAAACGGCTCAGGTAGAAACCAAGAAAATGACGTATTCGTATTTCGACGGCGAATTCTACGTGTTTATGGACGAAGAGTATAATCAAGAAATGCTCGCGTACGATCAAGTGGAAGAAGCACTCAAATATATTAAAGAAAACGATATGGTGACCGTGAAATTCCTTTACGGCAAAGCGTTCTCGGTTGAACCGGAAAACTTCGTTGAACTCAAAGTTATCGAAGCGGAACCCGGCGTTAAGGGCAACACCGCAACCAACGTTATGAAAAACGCAAAGGTAGAAACGGGCGCAACCATTCAAGTTCCCATGTTCGTAGAAGAAGGCGAAACCATTCGTATCGACACGAGAACGGGCGAATACATGAGCAGAGTATAAGCTCTTTCCCTTTTAGATTAAAAAACTAAGCAAAATGCAGGATCTGTTTTTCTTATCCTGCGTTTTGTTGTACTTTTCAAAAAGAAGAGCTAAAGGAGCGTATTTTGAAAGCGGTTGTACAAAGAGTAAAAAAAACGACGTTAAGCGTAAACGGAAAACTGATATCGGAAATTCCGTTCGGATTAGTGGCGTTTTTAGGCGTAAAGGTCGGGGATAAAGAAAGCTCTGCCGAATATTTAATGAAAAAGATTGCGAATTTGCGTATTTTTGAAGATGAAAACGGAAAAATGAACTTGTCGGTGAAAGACGTCGGCGGGGAAGTTTTGCTCGTTTCGCAATTTACGCTCTACGGCGACGCGTCGCACGGCAACCGCCCCAGCTTTACGCTTGCCGAACGCCCCGAGCGTGCAAACGAACTGTATGAATACGCAGTCAAAGCATTGCAATCGCACGGCGTAGCCGTGAAATGCGGTGTATTCGGCGGGGATATGAAAATCGAGCAATTCAATGACGGTCCCGTCACCATTTTATTAGAAGGTTAAAAAGCAGGGAAAAGTTTATGAAATTACAGTTTTTAGGAACGGGCGCGGCGGAAGGCGTACCTGCCGTATTTTGTGGCTGCGCTACTTGCAAAGAAGTGCGAAAGCGCGGGGAAAAAGAATTTCATAGCCGTTCTCAGCTCCTTATCGACGACGAGCTTTCTATTGATTTTCCGCCCGACGCGTATTATCATTCTCTTAAATTCGGCGCGGACTTAAATGCACTTAAATATATTCTCGTCACGCATAGCCACATGGACCATTTTTACGCTCACGATTTTATTTTGCGCGGTTATAAATATGCCTACGGGTTGCCGTTTTCCAAATTGCAGATTTTCGGCAATGCAGAAGTGAAAAAAGTGTTTGAAGAATGTACCCGTCGCGAGCTTCGTGCCGACGTTTTAGATGGTTTGGAGTTTATAGAACTTCGTCCATTTGCGCCGTGTTCGTTTGGAGCGCACTCTGAATATACGGTATTTCCGGTGAAAGCGCAACACAGCAAAACGGAAACGGCGCTCGTGTTTTTACTTGAAAAAGGGGATAAAACGTATTTGCATTTGACGGATACGGGGTTGTTGCCGACGGAAAGCGTTGACGAGTTGGAAAAGTATTTACTCGCTAAAAACAAAAAAATTGATTTCATTACCTTTGATTGTACTTTTTTATTCAAAGAAGCGGGTCAAATTTCTCGGCATATGGGTTTACACGAAAATAAAATCTTACAAACTGAGTTTTTCCGTCGCGGACTTTTGAACGAAAATACACGCTTTGCTATTACCCATTACTCGCATAACGCAAGTCCTTTTTTGGAGAATTTAAGAAAAGCAGAGTTGGAATACGGAGTAATCGCGGCTTACGACGGATTGACCGTAAAACTCTAAAAATGCCCGTTTCGAGCCGAAAACCCCTTGAAAAAGGGTAATTCTACTGTGAGTAGAGTGTCGTTTTCGATTTGGTAGAGCGAAAAAATAAGTAAGTAGAGCGCAAAAAGGTTGCAGTTGGTTGTTATTTTTTTTCGTTTGTTATAAAATGGTAGGGAAAATGCCTGTCAGCGCATTTCAAAAACAAACGGAGAAGAACAGAAACAATGAACAATCAACGGAAAATCGTACCCGTATTTTTTGCGGTAGACGATAAATACTTGCCTTTTTTGACGATTGCTTTGGATTCATTAAAAGCGCACGCGTCAAAGGAAAATCACTACGATATCTACGTATTGACGACGGGATTAACCAAAGAAAGCCAAACAGCGGCAAAAAAACGGGAAGAAGAAAATCTTAGGGTGCATTTTGTAGACGTAAACGAAAAGCTCCAAGCGGTTAGCAATTCGCTCCATTTGCGCGATTATTATTCAATGGCGACCTATTATCGGATTTTTATTGCGGGAATGTTCCCTGAGCTCGATAAAGCGGTGTATATTGATTGCGATATTATTTTGCGCGACGATATTGCTAAGCTCTACGATACCGATTTAGGCGATAATTTGGTGGGGGCAGTACCCGATCAAGCGGTTGCGATAGTGCCTGAATTTAGAAAATATACGAAAGAAACGCTTGGCGTGGTTGCGGAAAAGTATTTCAACGCGGGCGTGCTGGTCATGAACTTGAAAAAATTCCGCGAAACGGATTTCTACGGTAAGTTTTGCGACCTTTTGCAAAAGTATAAATTCACCGTTGCGCAGGACCAAGACTATTTAAACGTAGCGTGTAGCGGGTTTGTGAAATTTTTAGAGGCGGAATGGAATAAAATGCCGATTGCGGGCGAGAGTGAAGAACCTAAGCTCGTCCATTATAATTTAACGATGAAGCCTTGGAGATATAGAGATATTTTATATCAAGAATATTTCTGGGCGGTGGCGAAAAGAAACGAATACTACGGCGAAGTAAAAGCCTTTTTGGATAATTTCACGGAAGAAATGGCAAAAGCAGATGCGGAGTGTGAAAAGAACTTGCGCGCGCTTGCTTTGTCGGAAGCGGAAAGAGAAGACAATTATTGGAAAAAATACGGAAACGCTTAAACGGTTTTGCCGTGCGTTCCGTAAAAAGAATAAAAAACGGAAGGTAGCGTGAACAATGGATTTATCCAAAGTATCCCCTGAACGCAGGGAAATTCTTGAAAAAATTTCGCAATACGAACGGGACGGCAAGTTCGATCAAGACGTGGAAAACGATCCCCCCGCCCCCGAGCTTTTGCCCGATAAAGTAGATTATTTAAACAAAAAGCTTACGAGCAAAATTTCTCGTAAAATCGCAAATTTTGTCGGGGATAGATATTTCTTAGGCCTAATTAAAAAAGGCGGTTTGATTATCGACGGAGTGAAAGGCGAAGAACATTTGTCTGCGCTCAAAAACGGCGCGGTAATCACCTGCAATCATTTCGGCGTAATCGATCATTATATTGTTTTTCATTGTATCCGTAAATATTTGCCGAGAAAATATCTTTATAAAATTATTCGCGAAGGGAATTATACGAATTTTCCCGGTTTATTCGGCTTTTTAATGCGCCATTGCAACACTTTACCGCTTTCGTCTAACCGCCGTACGATGATAAATTTCATGTCTGCGACGAACACCCTTTTAAAACGCGGAGAAACGATTTTGATTTATCCCGAGCAGGCAATGTGGTGGAACTACCGCAAACCCCGTCCTTATAAAATCGGCGGGTTTAAAATCGCTTATCGCGCGAACGTACCCGTAATTCCTACCTTTATTACCATGCAAGACAGTGAAACGTTGGGCGAAGACGGCTATCCTTTGCAACGGCATACTCTACATATCATGCCCCCCGTTTATCCCGACCCGTCTTTGGGCGAGAAAAAGGGCGCAGAAGCAATGCTGAACGCGGCGTTTTCCGCCGTAAAAGCCAAATATGAAGAAGTTTACGGTGTACCGCTTAGTTATGAAACGCAAGAAGAAAAGGCAGGCGAAGAAGAATGATACTGTATGTTTTGATTATTTCCGTGTGTATTTTTCTTTTTGCAGGGCTTGGTTCGCTCGTATACGAATGGAATTATTTTTCTGCGTTTAGTTGGACTTCCGGCTCGGTGGTGGCGGTGATTTTAATCGACGGTATCGTAGCGAGCGTATGTCGCCTTTCTCCTGCGAAATGGTATAACCATCAATCGAAAATTTACACGGTAAGCCGTAAAGAAAAGAGCTTTTATGAAAAGCTGAAAATCCGAAAATGGAAAGACAGGATTCCTGAAATCGGTCATTTTACGGGCTTTCGTAAAAACAAACTCGACGACCCGACGAGCTTAGAATACGTAGAGCGTTTTTTGTTGGAAAGTTGCTACGGCGAAGCGGGGCATTTTATAAGCTGTTTTTTAGGATTTTTGATTATGATTCCCTTTTCCTTTCTTCCGCGCGGTTGGTGGCTGATCTCCATGCTCGTGGCGATTGTGAACGTATTATTAAACGTCCCGTCCATTTTTGTATTACGATATAATTCTTATAAATTAGAAGTCTTATACCGAAGAAACTTAAAACGCCAAACAGCGTAAAAAAATCCCGAGCTGGATGCTCGGGATTTTCGTTTACAGGCAACGACCAGCAATGAAAAGATAAGGGGCAAGGGGATTATCCGCTTGCGGGTGTGGTTAGAGCTAGACGAAACGGAATTTAGGGTATCCAGAAGTTTTTACGGTATTCCGTAGGCGTATAGCCCGTGCGCTTTTTAAAAAGCCGAGAAAAATAATTGTAGTCGGTGATTCCAACCGATTCCGAGATTTGTTTTAACGGGAGCGCGCCTTCGATTAAAAGCTTTTTCGCTTCTGAAATGCGCTCGTCTAAAAGATAATCAATCACCGATTTTCCCGTTTCCTTTTTAAAAACCGTGTCGCAGTAAACGGGCGAAAAAAAGGTGATTTTTCCTACGTCCGCAAGCGTGATTTTTTCTTCTAAATTTTCCTTTAAGAATTTGATGATTTTCAAAGTTAAAGGGGTAAATTTTTTTGCTGTTAACCGACGTTTTAACAGGCTTAAAATACAGGAAAAAACAGGCTGACAAAGCTCTTCCGGCGAAGATTGCTTTTCTACGATTTCGTCGCATGCGGCGATTAACAGCTTGATTTCCCCCAAAACGCATTTTGAGAGCGTTAAAGGCAGTTCGGGCGTGGCGGTTGCCGTGAAATTAAAACTGATATAATCCACGTTTGGCGCGGAAAGCTTGCGAGCGCGTACGCTTCCTTTTTTTATAAAAATCATATCCCCAGCCGAAAGAGCAACTTGTTTACCGTCGATAATATACTCTAATTTCCCTTTGAGCAAAATCGTAAGATCGTGAAAAAGTATCTCGGAGGGGGGGAGCTGTTTTGCAGGCGTAAATCGGTTGTGCCGAATAAAAAATAAATTCAAATCATTCGTCATAAGATAGTGCTATTATTTCCCTGTTTCCTTAAAATTGTGCATTGTTTTTTCTTAAAAAATATGCTATAATTATCATAGCATAAAAAATCGGTGCAGTCAACGAAATTGCACTAAAAAGGAGAAAAAACTATGCAAATGACGTTTCGTTGGTACGGCGAAGGCAACGACCGTATCAGCTTACAAGACATCAAACAAATTCCCGGCGTAAAAGGAATCGTTTGGGCGTTGCACGATAAAATGCCCGGTGAGATTTGGGAAGAAGAAGAGATTGCAAAAGTCAAGGCGCAATGCGAAAAATATGGGTTTAATATCGACGTCGTAGAATCGGTGAACGTACACGACGATATCAAAATCGGCTTGCCTACGCGCGATAAATACATAGAAAATTACTGCCAAACCATTCGCAATTTAGCAAAGTTCGGGGTAAAGGTAATTTGTTATAACTTTATGCCGATTTTCGACTGGACGAGATCGGACTTATTCCACCCCGTTGGCGACGGCTCGACGGCGCTCTTTTATCAAAAAAATATGATTCAAGACGACTATAACGCAATGGCGAAGTATATTTTGGATTTTACCGAAAAATACAATATGTCGTTTCCTGGTTGGGAGCCTGAACGTATGGCAAAGCTCGACGAGCTGTTCAAAGCCTACGAAGGGGTTGACCACGAAAAGCTTTGGGCGAACTTAAAATATTTCTTGGAAGGGATTATGCCCGTTTGCGAAGAAACGGGGATTAAAATGGCAATCCATATGGACGACCCCCCTTGGGATATTTTCGGGCTTCCCAGACTGCTCGTCGACGAAAAGAGTATCGACCGTTTCTTGAAAATGGTTGACCATCCTTGCAACTGCTTGACCCTTTGTTCGGGTAGCTTAAACGCAAACCCCGAAAACGACGTGGCGGCGATTGTCAAAAAGCATTGCGATAGAATTGCGTTTGCGCATATTCGCAACGTAAAGCATTTTGAAAACGGGGATTTCTCGGAAGCAAGCCATAGAGATTGCGACGGCGATACGAGAATTTTAAACATTTTAAAAGCTTACCACGAAGGCGGTTTCAAAGGCTATATTCGCCCTGATCACGGTCGGCATTTGTGGGGCGAAAAGGCGGGCACGGTAAGACCTGGATACGGCTTGTACGACCGCGCTTTGGGTATTATGTATATGCTCGGCGTGTGGGATATGTTAGATAAATTAAAAGCGGAGGAAAAATAAAATGAAACTTACGGATAAAATTATAGCGATTACGGGCGCAGGCGGAATTATTTGTAGCGCGTTTGCAAAAGCACTTGCCGAAGAAGGCGCAAAGGTGGCACTTCTTGATATCAACGAAGAAGCGGCAAAGGCGTATGCCGACGAAATCGGGGAAAACGCACTTGCGATTAAATGCAACTGCTTGGATAAAAACAGCATTATCGAAGCGAAAAAAGTAATTAACGAAAAGTGGGGCAAAGTCAATTTCCTTATCAACGGCGCAGGCGGAAATAATCCCAGAGCTTCTACGGATAACGAAACCATGACCCCTGATTTAGACGGCGTTAAGGACTTTTTTGCGCTCGAAGAAAGCGGGTTGAAATTCGTGTTTGATTTAAATATCACGAGTGCGTTTTTGGTCACGCAGGTCTTTGCGGAAGATATGATAAAAACGGGCGGAAACATTATCAATATTTCTTCTATGAACGCCTATCGTCCTTTGACGAAAATCCCTGCGTACTCAGCGGCAAAAGCGGGTATTTCTAACTTTACGCAATGGCTTGCCGTGCATTTCGCACCCTGTAATATCCGTTGCAACGCGATTGCGCCCGGATTTTTCGTGACGAACCAAAACAGAAGCCTGCTCTTTAACGCCGACGGCACGCCTACGGCGCGTACGGGCAAGATTTTAACGGCGACGCCTATGAAAAAATTCGGGGAAATTTCCGACTTAATCGGCACGCTGTTATGGCTTGCAGACGATACGGCAAGCGGTTTCGTCACGGGTACGGTAATTCCCGTTGACGGCGGGTTCTCGGCTTATTCTGGCGTATAAAAAACACTTAGTAAATGTAAAACTGCTTTCCCGTTTTAGTGCGGGGAAGCGGTTTTTGCTTGAAACGCTTGCATTTTTTGGGTAAATATGCTATAATAAAAAAGGAAAGGAGAGAAATGATGAAAAACTTACTCAAAAAAGTGTTTGGCTTAGGGCTTTCCGCCTTGCTTTCGGTTGCGTGTTTCGGTTGTTCAAACAGCGGGAATTTACTCAACGACGCATTGTTGCAACGCTCCGCAAAAGCCGAAGAACTCTCTTATAAACAGCAAACCTCTGAAAGCTTAAACGCCTTTCGTTGGAAAGCGGATAACTTTTCGGCTCGCTTTTCGGAAACGGCGTTTTCCGTTTATAAAAAAGAAGAGAACTTCACCGTTTCGCCCGTTTCCGTTTTCGCCGCTCTTGCGCTTGCTACCGAATGTTCGGCAGGAAATACGCGTACGGAACTTTTGTCTACACTCGGCGTAAATTACGAAGAATTAAAAGACGGTATCGGCACGTTGTATCGCTCTTTAAACGAAACTTATCAACAAATGGGCGTGGACGGGAAAGAAAAAACGCTCGGAATGGTACGGTTGTCAAATTCCATTTGGTTGCAAAAAGGGGTAAAGGCAAAACAACTTTGTTTAAACGATCTTTCAAACGACTATTATTGTGATTCCTACACGGTGGATTTTGCAGGCGAGAACGACAACGCGAATAAAGCCGTCCGTCAATTCGCAAAAGAGAAAACCAAAGGGCTAATTGATAAGGATTTCCGTTTGTCTAAGGCAACGGTGTTCGCGCTTATGAACACCTTATATTTAAAAGACGTTTGGAACACCGAAGGCGCGGACTTAACGCTTACGCAAAAGGAATATTCCTTTACTTCCGAGAAGGGAAACAGTAAAAGTGAAAGATTTCTACAAGGTAGATATCTTGCAGGAAGAGCGTATAAAACCGACCGTTATTCCGCATTTTATACTTCGACGATAAACGGGTACAAAATTAAGTTTATTGTGCCTGAAACGGGGTATACGGTAGCGGACGTTTTCACGGCGCAAACCTTAGAAACGGTCAACGGCTTACGCACTTGGCGGGAAGCGGACGAAGACACGAAAACGGAGTATTACACCCGCTGTATATTCCCCGAATACGAAGCGTCTTACGACGAAGATATAATTCCTTTGCTTTCGTCAATGGGGATTAACGACCTGTTTAAGCCTTCTTGCAATATGAGCAATCTCACGGATACGCCCGTCGTGTGCGATAGCGTACAACACGCCACTAAATTGAAAGTCAACCGCAAAGGGATTGAAGGGGCTGCCGTCACGATTATGCAAGGGTCAAAGAATTCAGCGCCCAGCGAAAGGAAAATCGTTTACGAAGATTTCTTGGTGGATAAATCGTTCGGGTTTATTTTAACGGATAGATACGGCGTAGCTTTATTTTCAGGCGTAGTAAAGAATATATAAGGATAGCAAAGAAAACGCTTTCCCGTTTTAGTGCGGGGAAGCGTTTTAAAATTCCGTGTAAAAATTTTTTTAGAAAGGGTGAAAATTGATTGACAGCGGGCGGGAAAAGGAGTACAATATACTTACTTGTTTTGGAGGCATAGTCTCAGTTGGTTAGAGCGCTCGCTTCACATGCGAGAGGTCACAGGTTCAAGTCCTGTTGTCTCCACCAAAACCAAAAGCACCCCGAACGGGGCGCTTTTGGTTTTGGAAAATATACGGGGTTATAGCGCAGTTGGTAGCGCGTTTGAATGGCATTCAAAAGGTCAGGGGTTCGACTCCCCTTAGCTCCACCACGTCGAAGCACCGCCTTACGTCAGCAGTTTGCTATTGCAAACAGCACGACAGACAGCGGGCTTCTCCTTTTTCCCAAAAATCTTTTGTTCCACAAAATATTTTCGGGAGCCCTAATAATACTTGGTGTACTCGGTGTCTATTTGATACTCCCAAGTCCACCAAGTCGAAGCAAGGCTATAAAGTCTACTAAAATAATATGCACCCCAAAAGTTGGGGTGCATATTATTTTAGTAGAGAATACTTACTTAGTCATTAAATTTGTTCGTGAGCGATTTCCGTTTCCGTGAGAACGGGGGAGTTCAACGCAAACCGTTTCACCGATTCAACGGCGTTCATGCAAAGCCGTTTTGTCTTGTAGTGTTCGCCAAGACAAAGCAGTTGTCCGTTCCCGCTCAAAAGCTTATAGATATAATCGCCTTTTTTCGTGAGAGAAATACGGAAATTTCCTTTTTCAATATTCGTCTTATGCGTGCCGATACCATTCACCGCGCCGATATACGTCGTGTATTCTTCGCTTGATAACAGCTTTTCGCCGTTGTTTGCGAACAATTCAAAATAGAATACTTCTTCGCCGTCCGTGCCGACGTTGGAGCTGATAATCCATTTACCGTTGCTGTTTTCCGCAACGGGTTGAACTTCGCCGTCGTCTTCCACAGGAAGTTTAATGACTTGGTCTTGTACGTTTTCGTCGATTACCGCCGTTTGCGCAAAACGCTTGGTGGATTCGATTGCCCGTTCACAACGCGCGCGCGTTTTATAGTTTTCGCCCATGCAAAGCAAGGTGTTTTTTCCGCTTAAAAGCTTGAAAATATAATCGCCTTTTTTGGAAAGAGTGATTTTAAAGTTGTTGCGCAAAATATTTTCTTTATGCGTTTTAATACCGTTTAATACGCCGTTATAGGTCGTATATTCTTCACTTGATAACAGCTTTTCGCCGTTGGAGGCACGAAGTTCGAAGAAATAGGATTCGTCCGTTTCTCCGCTTGTTTTACCGTCGCTATCCCCAACGATAACTCGGCAAATTACCCATTTACCCGTATAACGGCTTCCGAGTTCGTCGTCTTCGTCTTGCGAAATTTCGGGTTGAGATTCTACTGCTTTGGCAGGGGATTTTTTCGCGGTTGCGCTCGTTTTCGCTTTTGCGGTGGGTTTGGCTTCCGCCGTTTTAGTTTCCGTTTTGGCGGGAGCTTTTTTCTTTGCGGTTTCAGCCTTTTTCGTTTCTTCTTCGGCTTTTGCCTTAGCTTCTTCTTCAGCTTTTTGCTTAGCTTCCGCTTCAGCTTTAGCCTTAGCTTCTTCTTCAGCTTTTTGCTTAGCTTCCGCTTCGGCTTTTGCCTTTGCTTCCGCTAAACGCAAAGCTTCGGCTTTTCTCTTTTTCGAGTTTTTCGATTTTTTAACGATTAAAACGATAATCACGACGAGCAAAAGCGCAACGACACCCGCTAAAATCGCGGTAAGGGCAACGTGGTCTTTTGCGTAAGTAATAGCTTTTTTGATCCATTCTGGCATAACGCAAACTCCTTTTTCTTCAAGCGGAAATTCTGTTTAGTTCTTTTCGCTCTGTATAATATATATTTTGTACTTATATTTTAATACAAAAACACGCAAAAGTCAATAAGAGTTATAAAAAATTTTCAAGCTTTTTTATAAAAAATTTGACTTTTCGCAAGGAAAGGAGTACAATGATAGTATGGAAACGATAAAGACGGCAATTATAGGCGGCGGTGCGGCGGGACTTTTTCTCGCTACCAGTTTGGCAAACGAAAACCAACCCGCGATTTTATTCGAGCGCGGGGAGCGGTTAGGGCGAAAACTTTCCGCAACGGGCAACGGACAGGGGAATATCTCGAACGTAAATCTTTCCCTTGCTCGGTATTTTTGCGTGGAAAAAAATGCGGAAACCTTTCCCCTTCAAAAAGCGATTGAACGCTACGGCACGGAAAGCTTAACGGCGTTTTTTCATTCGCTCGGCGTGCTCGTGCAGGCAGACGAACGGGGGCGTATGTATCCTACTTCTCGTCAGGCTTCTTCGTTGACGGATGCGCTCAGAAAACGCTTGGAACACTCTTGCGTGGAAACCCGTTTGAATACCTATATTACGGGCTTGCAAAAAAGCGGGGCAAAATTTCTTTTAACTTACCTTTCCCCCGACGGCGAACGGAAAATTTTAGCAGAACGGGTGGTGCTTTGTACGGGCGGAAAAGCCGCGAAAAATTTTGGCACGGACGGTTCGGCGTACGCCTTAGCGGAAAGGTTAGGTCATAGCAAAACGGCGCTTTATCCGTCGTTGGTGCAATTAAAAACGAAAAC
Organism: uncultured Clostridia bacterium; assembly: GCA_904501815.1. Classification (GTDB taxonomy): domain Bacteria; phylum Bacillota; class Clostridia; order Christensenellales; family Borkfalkiaceae; genus Scatosoma. The sequence goes on along the minus strand of CAJGCN010000017.1, from coordinate 4,146 downwards.
GAACGACATTAAAACGCTCAAAGGAATTCGCGTGAACGGTGCGGGCGTAAAGGCGTACTTGGGAGAAAAACAAGTTTGTTCTCTGATAGGCGACGTGATTTTTACCGATTTTGGAGTTTCGGGGGACGGCGTATTTCGCGCTTCGGCGTTTTTAACGGCGGAAGAACAATGCGAACGTATTTTGTCGTTGGATTTTTTGCCTACGGTAGACGAAAAGAGTTTGGCAAAATTTATCGACGAAAAAAGGCAAAGAGTCGCTTGCCCCAAAGAAGAGCTTTTATGCGGAATTATCAACAATCAAATCGCGCGCGTAATTGCTAAGCGTTGCGAAGGAAAAACGGAACGCTACGCAAAAGAATTGAAAAATTTCCGCTTGGAAATTACGGGTTCGCTTGGGTTTGACTACGCGCAGGTGACAAAAGGTGGCGTACCGTTATCGGAAGTGGACGGGCGGTTTGAAAGCCGTAAAGTAAAAGGCTTGTATTTTGCGGGCGAAATTCTCGACGTGGACGGCGAGTGTGGTGGGTTTAATTTGCATTTTGCCTACGCATCCGCTTGCACGGTTGCGCAAGCGTTGATAGATAAACAAAGGGGGCAGGTATGAGTTTAATCACTCTTTCAAATATAAAACTCCCGATTGACAAGAGCGAATTAGAACTTGTTCGGCTCGCGGAAAAAAAGCTCAAACGAAAGCCTGCGTATTTTGCTATTTTGAAAAAATCGTTGGACGCTCGTGATAAAGAGCGGTTGCAATATATTTATACCATTGAATTTTCCGCGCAACCGCAAGGTAAAGCGAAAAGAAAAATAGAAAGTTTGCCAAATCATAAACTCCCGCAACGCCCCGTCGTGGTCGTAGGGAGCGGTCCTGCGGGTTTGTTTTCAGCGTTGCGTTTATTAGAAAGGGGGATAAAACCGATCGTAATCGAACGCGGTGCGCCCGTTGAAGAGCGGGAATTGCACGTTTCCGCGTTTTGCGAGAAAAAAATTCTAAATGTGAACTCCAACGTACAGTTCGGGGAAGGCGGTGCAGGAACGTTTTCAGACGGAAAGCTCAACACGCAAACGCATAACCCGCTGATAAAAGAAGTGCTGGAAACTTTCGTGCAATACGGCGCGCCCGAAGAAATTTTATGGCTGAATAAACCGCATATCGGGAGCGATAAGTTAAAGGCAGTCGTGAAAAATATGCGCCAAGCCATTTTAAATCGGGGCGGGCAGGTACGTTTTCATTCTTGCTTGTCCGACGTAAAAATTGAAAACGGTGAACTGAAAAGCGTGAAAATTACGGGTGAAAACGGGGAAGAAACGATAGAGCCGTCGGCGCTCGTGTTGGCGATCGGGCACAGCGCGAGAGATACCTTTGAACGTTTGCTCCAAAGGGGAGTATATCTTCGTCAAAAGGATTTTTCCGTTGGTGTGCGTATTGAGCATTTGCAAAAAAATATCGGGCTTGCGCAATACGGAAAACGGTTTCATTTACTTCCTGCAGCCGATTATAAATTAGTATCGCACGCGTGCGAGAGAGCGGCGTTTACCTTTTGTATGTGTCCGGGAGGCGTGGTCATGCCGTCGGCAAGCGAAGAAGGCGGGGTCGTCGTGAACGGAATGAGCAACTACGCGCGCGACGGGCAAAACGCAAACAGCGCGTTGATTGCGCAAATCACGGGCGCAGACTTCGGGGAAGGTGCGTTGGCTGGCGTGGAATTTCAAAGGAAATTAGAACGGGCGGCATTCCTTGCAGGGGGCGAAACGTACGCCGCGCCCGTACAAAAAATCGGTGATTTTTTAAAAGGAAAAGAAAGCTCTTGCTTTGGCGAAGTGTTGCCCACTTACGCGGCGGGCACGGCGTTTGCCGATTTGCAAAGCGTGTTGCCGAAGCCGATTATCCAAACTTTAAAAACGGCAATCGTGGATATGGATAAAAAACTTAAAGGTTTTGCCGACCCCGACGGGGTGTTGACGGCAGTGGAAAGCCGTACGAGCTCCCCCGTACGCATAGAACGGGACGAAAGCTTTCAATCGGTAAGCGCAAAGGGCTTATATCCTTGCGGAGAAGGCGCGGGGTATGCGGGCGGAATTACGTCTTCCGCCGTTGACGGGATTCGCGTAGCCGACGCTATTTATGAAAAATTCCTATAAAAAAGGGGGCTGCCACGTAGGCACCCCCTTTTTAAGCGTATAAAGTTATTTTTGAATAGGTTTTAACACCCCAACTCGATAGCGCACCACGCACAAGGCTTTTAACGCGTCGTAGTAGATTTCGTTTAAAAAGCGTAATCTATCGAAAGTGATATATTCGTTAGGTTGGTGAATGGTTTGTTCGTCGCCCGCCATTTCAGGACCGAACGCACACCCGCATTTGAGCGCACGCGCGTACGTTCCGCCACCGATTGCGATAGGCGATTGTTGCGTACCCGCTTTTTTATTAAACACTTCGGAGAGCGTAGAAATAAGTTTTCCGTTCGGGTCGTTATAAATAGGCGGTTGGTAATTAACTTCCTGAATGGAATATCCCGCAAGCTTTTCAAGAACTTTTTCTTTTGTAAGCGTTGCAGGGAAACGCACGTCGCTGGTAATCGTCAAAACGCCCTTTTCAAACAGCGCAACGTCGGGGGAAATGGTGAGAGAGCCAGTTTCGTCTTGCAAGGTTTTTAAGCCCGTGCAATCGGCAAATAACAGCTCGTACGCTCGTTTACACTCTTCGTGGAAAGAAGCAAAAAATTTCATCATAGCTTCGAGCGCGTTCGCGCCTGCTTTGGGGTTAGAGCCGTGCGCGGATTTACCGTAGACCTTTAAAATATTCGTCGTGTTGTCGTAAGAAAAGGTTGTGCCCACCACGTCGTTTTCATACCCGACCAGCCGTTCCGCCGCCTTTCTCGTTAAAACCGCCGTTGCCAAATCGCACACCATATTCACTCGCTCGCCAGCCTTTAAAGCCGTAAAGGGCGGGTTTTCCATTTCAAACGCCGTAGCAAAATGCAAAATGCCTTTTTCCGCGTAAATGACGGGGAAATCGGCGTCGGGAGTAAACCCTTCGTCGGGCATCTTCGCGACCTTTTTATAATAGTCCATACATTTCCACCCGCATTCTTCGTTGCAACCCACGATTAACTTGATTTTTCGGTTGGGGACAATCCCTTCGTCTTTTAAAGCTTTTAACGCATACAGACAGGAAACGGCAGGGCCTTTGTCGTCCATCGTACCCCGTCCCCAAATCTTTTTGCCTGCTACGCCACCGTCTGAAAGGTCGTCGTTAATTACCCCGCCGAAAGGGGGATATTTCCAGCCGTTTCCCGCAGGTACGACGTCAAGATGCGCAAGTACGGCAAAATCCTTGCCTTCCCCGAACACGACTTCGCCTACGTAGTTATCGTAGTTGTGCGTTTCAAAGCCCATTGTTTGGGCGAGATTTAAAAAATACGCCAAGCAATCTGCCGTTTCTTTTCCAAACGGCATGCCGTTCTCAGCGGGCTTTAAAGAAGAATCGAAACGAATAATTTCACAAACGGAAGCAACCGTTTCGTCGAAATATTTATCCATATTATGTGCCATCACAAAAACCGTCCTTTGCTTAGTTTACTATTATTATACACAATTTTCCCGCTTTTGCCAAGAAAAAAAAGTAAAAAATATAAAAAAGACCAAATATATTTTCTCGCTTGTCGTAGCAAGCTTTGACTTTTTCGACAAACTGTGATAAAATAAAACCTGAAAATATTCTTATGCGAGGTGGAGTATGCCGTCGGGGCACGAAGGACACAGAAAACGCTTGATGAATAAATTAGCGTCGGGAACGTTGGAAACGCACGAGCTTTTAGAGCTTTTGCTGTTTTATTCTATTCCCCGTAAGGATACGAATGGGATTGCGCACCGCGCGCTTGAAAGCTTTGGTGGCTTGACGAATTTGTTTAACGCCGATTTAGAACAATTGCAACAGGTGGACGGTATCGGGGAAAATAGCGCTTTATTGATAACGTGCGTGAGCCAGCTTGCGGAAAAACTCAATCAGGCAGGGAAAAACGCAACCCCGAAAAAATACGAATATCATAGCTTTTTAAAATACGCCGAAAAAGAATACGGAGCGTTAAATCACGAAGTGTTCGACGTGTATTTGCTCAAAGCCGACCAAAGTATACAGTTTCG
>CAJGCN010000016.1 GCA_904501815.1 uncultured Clostridia bacterium | reverse complement strand
TGCCGTTCCTTTCCGCGAATATTCGCACAACGAAATGAAAATTTTGGCAGGGCGCAACAATTTACAAAACGATCGGTTGTTACGCCAAGCCGCTCCCGACGATATTTGGCTGCATACGCAAAAATACCACTCTTCACACGTGATTATTGTGACAGAGGGTAGGCAGGTATGCGATGAAACGTTGTTATTTGCCGCGGAGCTTTGCGCGTATTATTCGGACGGACGGGAAAGCGACAAAATTCCCGTAGATTATTGTCAGCGGAAATACGTTAAAAAACCCAACAAAAGTAAGGCAGGGTTTGTCGTTTACACCGATTATAAAACTTTGTTCGTTTGTCCGAAAAAACCTGTTTTAGACGTTTTGGATGTGTAAAGATATTTTGATACGACGGTTTTATAAACAAAAGCGATTAGAAAAGTGATTAGAAAGCGATTGAAAGTGATTGAAAATTTATTAAAAGACATGAAAAAAACCCACCGCAAAGGGTGGGTTTTATGTTTGTTTTAATTATTCAGCAATGGGATAAACGCTTGCTTTTTTCTTATCTTTGCCCATTCTTTCATACCGAACAACGCCGTCAACAAGCGCAAACAAGGTGTCGTCTTTGCCGATACCAACGTTTGTGCCGGGATGGATTTTCGTGCCTCTTTGACGAACGAGAATGTTGCCTGCAAGAACAGCTTGACCGTCGCTACGCTTCGTGCCAAGACGTTTCGCCTCGCTATCTCTACCGTTGTGGGAGGAACCGGTACCTTTTTTATGAGCGAATAAACTGATAAAAATCATTTTTATTTCTCCTTATTTTTAAAATTTTGTCGCCTGCTTCGGCGTGCGCTTACAGCGTGATCTTTTCGATCTTAACTGCGGTGAAGGGTTGTCTGTGCCCTTGCTTCTTACGTTCGTTCTTCTTCGCTTTATACTTGAAAACGATAATCTTCTTCGCTTTGTCTTGCTTAACGACGGTCGCAACCACTTTTGCGGACGCAACTTCTGCGCCGGTTTTGATTCCGTTATCGTCGGCAACCATAAGCACTTTGAAAGAAACTTCTTCGCCTTCGTTTGCAGCGAGCTTTTCCACTCTTACAACGTCGCCTTCAGCAACCTTGTATTGCTTGTTTCCGTTATCGATAATAGCGTACATAAGATTTTTACCTCCTCTTTCCAGTCTCGAAGAATGTACAAGGCGTGTCTTGAAAAAAGACAACTTAAAAAAGCCCGCTTCTATCGGCTCGACTATTACTATACCATATTTGAAAAGGTTTCGTCAACCGTTTTTGCGTAAATTTTTTAAAAATTCAAAAAAACTTGGGGAAATTTTCCGTATAAAGGGGTGTTTTTTGCAGATACTGAAAGCACAAGGAGAACGATTATGGAAAACACTTATAAAAAGCGCGAAGAAATTCTCGCGGAAATTTATCGGAACAGCCAACTTGCTTTGCAGTCGATTTCGAATATTTTACCCGAAACGAACGACGAAGCGTTAAGAAACGAAATTTTGCGTGAGCACGAAGAATACGAACGTATTTCTGCGCGCGCGTCGGTGCTTGCGAAGGATCGGGGGATTGAACTCAAAGAGCCGAACCCGCTTAAAAAAGCAATGATGTGGGGTTCGATTAAAATGAACGCTATGAAAGATAGTAGCCGTAGCCATATCGCGGAGATGATGATTCAAGGCACGGTAATGGGTATCACGGCGTTAAAATCCAGCGCAGGCGACGCGAGCGAAGTCAACGACGGCGAAGTTTGGGACTTATTGCAAGAATTTATCCAACTTGAAGAAGGCTTTGAAAAAACCTTGAAAGAATATTTATAAATAGTGCGTTATTTTCGCCCTTTGGGCGATTGTGCAATCAAGGATTGCAACATAGCGCAACCTGCGGTTGCTTAATTTGGGCATAGAGATTGCGGGGTTTCACCCCTGCCCCCCACCAGAAACTGAGTTTCTGGACTTCCTATAACAAAAGGGGGACAACGTCCCTTGACCCTTGATAGGGAGTTTCAGGGCTTTGGAAATAACAATCCCCGTAGGTTCGCCTACGGGGATACGTATTTTTAATATAAAAGTTTTGCATTGTCGGGGAGCGTCAACACGCTTGCGTTGTCCCCGCGTACGGTGAAATAATCTTCGCGGTAAGTTTTGTGCGGAACGAGATAAATCCGCTTGTCTTTCCAATGCGTTTTCAGTTCGTCGGTGAAGACTTCTTCGTCGAGAATTTTATGTGCGATTTTTTCGTTTAAATGTACGATTGCCGCGCGGTTTCCGCCTGCAAAACAGTCTAATAAATCGTCGCGAATACCTGCTAAGACGAAGACGTCGCCCGTCACGTGCCCGTTGCCAACGCAATAGGGGCAGGGCTTGACAAGGTATTCGATAAGCTCGTTGCCGACCCGCTTACGGGTGAATTGCGTTAAACAAAGCTCGCTCATAGGCAAAACTTTGCATTTGGCTTTATCGCGCTGTAAGTTTTTTTCAAGCTCCGCCGTCACCGCTTCTTTGTGCGTTTCGTCGAGCATATCGATAAAGTCTACCACGATAATTCCGCCGATATTGCGAAGACGCACTTGCCGAGCAATTTCCCGCGCCGCCGCTAAGTTCACTTGATACACGGTGTCTTCTAAATTCTTATCCCCGATACAGCCCCCTGAGTTTACGTCCACGACTGTGAGCGCTTCGGTGTGGTCGATTACGAGATATCCGCCGTTTTCCAAAGATACCGTCGGTTGCGCCGCTTCGAGCGCGAGTGAGAAAATACCGTGTTCGCGCATCATGGAACGGTTGCCTTCGTGTAAAATCAGCTTGCGTTCGGGAATGTCCCCGCGCAGACGCACGAGTTTTAACAGCTTTTTATAAAGCTCGGCGTTGCCGACTCGCATAGCCGTGATTTCGTCGCCTAAGCTATCCCGCATTACGCGAGCAGGCAAGTCGTCGTCGCTGTATAATAAATCCCCGACGGCGGCGTTTTTTGCCGTTTCCGCCATTAACCGATAAAGCTTTTTTAAATACGCGACTTCCGCTTTGAGCTGTTTGGGGGTGGCAAGGGGGGCTTGCGTGCGCACGATATACCCTTCGCCCGTATGCTCGCGCATTTTCTCCGCTTGCGATAAAAGCTTTTCCCGTACGCTTTCGTCGGTGATTTTTCGGGAAATTCCCAAAAAGTCGGTGTTTGGCAGGTAAATCATTCTTTTGCCAACGAAAGAAAGGTTCGTCGTCACTTTTGCGCCTTTTGCACCGCGCGGCGGCTTAGCGATTTGAACGAGAATTTCGTCCCCTTCTTTCAGGTTCTTTAAAGTGGGCAATACGCCCATCGTTCCGTCGTATTTCGTATAATCGGTGTACGTTTCTTCCATCGACAAATAACAATTACGGGCAAGCCCGCAATTGATAAACGCCGCGTTCATTCCCGATAGAACGTTCGTCACCTTTCCTTTATAGATATTGCCGACGAGTACGCCGTCCTGCTTTTTTTCCGCGATAAACTCCGCGAGTTTGCCTTCTTCCATAAGCGCGGCAAACTGCTGTCCGCAGTAGCAGTCGAAAAACCATTCTTTTCTCATGTTGCGTTTTTCTTTCTTCCCAAAAATTTTTTTGTGGAGCTATCGCGACTGTCGGACTTTTTTGCACGGTAAGCACCAAAATACCTTTTTAGTATAACATACGGCAATTTTTTTGGCAAGGAGTTTTGCGGAAAATCCGATAAAAATTATTGGAAAAATTTGCGGTTTTGGCACTTTTTACGCCTTTACACCCCTTTTTGGGGCTGTTTTGACGAAAATTTCACCGAGCGTAGCGTAAAGACTTTCTTTCTCGAAACACTCGAATAACTGCGTTTGCGTGAGCGAGCCGACGTAGCGTTCTTCTTCGTTATATAAATCTAAAATCAAATAATTCCCTTTTGATAAGAATTTCAAAGCGGTTTTTACGGTGTTTTGGGTGCTTACGGCGTACCGTTTAATTTCTGCCCCGCGCGCAAACGCGCTTTTGAAAGAAAAATCGATTTTGCCGTAGACCGCCGCGCTTTCTTTTCCGTTCCCGATTCCGCCGAAAAATAAAAATAAAGCGAATAAGAGCAGGGAGGCGTTGAGCTTGCCTTGCGTGGCGAATACGGCGAACAGCACCGCTAACCCGCCCGCAAAACAAAAGGTAATCGACCGACAAATTCTGCCCGAAAGTTTCTCCGCGCGCACGGGCGGATACCCTGCGTTTTCCAAAGCTACGGCGAGTAAGCTTTTTAAAATTCTCCCCCCGTCTAAGGGGTAAGCGGGTAAAAGATTGACGAGCGCAATGGATAACGACGCGTAGCACGCCGTGTCGGTGAAGGCGTAAGCGGTGGGGTATAGCCACCAAAGCGCAACGAAAAAACCTGCCGTTAATAGGTTTGCGAGCGGTCCCCATAACGCAACGGTAAATTCGTCTTTCAAAGAAAGGCTTTTTAAGTCCCCGTCAATCACCGCGCCGTAAGGCATTAACACCACGCGGTTGAGCCGATAGCCGAGCCGTGCGGCCGCGAATGCGTGCGCACATTCGTGTTGTAAAGCGATGACTGCACTCATTAAAAATAAGGGGAGTTTCCCGATAAAGCAAAACCAAATCCCCACGAGAAAAAAGAGCGGGTGAACGAAAAAGCGGCGTTCGCGCCGCTTTTTTCGGGTTTTTTGTAAGAAGGGGGCGTTTCGCCCTTTCGCACGTGCGTACATTTATTCTTTTTCCACCCAAGCAAGACAGCCTTCTTCCGTCATTTCAAAGCAGTTCAAAAGCTCGCCTTTGGAATACATAGTCATCTGCACTTCTCTTTCCCCTTTAGAGAATCCAACGGGGACGTTGGCTTTCACCGTTTCCCCAACCGAATAATATACTTGGCTCAGCCCTTCCACAACCCCCGTGAAAGAATCGGAGTGAGAAATTTTTACGGTATACGACCCGTCGGCTGCCGTTTGTACGTCGGCAATTTTTCCGTTCGCTACGGGATAGACCATACATTCGTCGGTGAAAGAAAGCACGCCCGTTTCCGAAAGAGTAAGCTCTGTTTCCGAGAGCGCGGAAGTGACGGCAGAGAGCGTAAAGTCTTCGTAGGTGCGCGCGTCGCCCGTTTGTTTTTCGGGAGAGTTTAATCCGTTGAAAAAGGTGTTGATTCCGCTGTTTGGCATAAATACGTTGGTTAAAAAGATAGTAGCCGAGAGCGCGCATGCGAGCGCGAATTCCGCGCCTAACGCGATAGAAGCGGCGCGCGAACGGCGTTTCGGCTCGTACACGGGTGCTTCGTTTTGCGTTTCGCTCATTTCCGATTCCGTTTCTTGACGAGCGTGGCGGCGTTTCTTTTTGCTGGCGGCGGAAAGAAGTCTGACCGTATCAATCCGATCGGCGTAGTCGCTTTCAAGCGGGTCGATAGGGGACGGCTCGTCGTAGTTAATCAAGCTTTCTTGCGGTTGTTCGGGCAAGGGGAAACTTTCTTGGTCGGTGTCAGGGGAAACTTTATCGTTGACTTGCGCGATTAAAGAATCCTTTAAATCGGGCTTTTCCGGCTCGATTGCGGGGGCGCGTTCTGCGCGCGGTTTTGCCGTACGGCGTTTTTTGCGTGGCTTTTGGATTACGTTCACGGTGGAAACGGGGATTTCAAGCATTTCGGCGTATTCGATTTCTTCGTTCATATTATTTCTCCTTTTGATGGTTGTTTCGGCTATATTTAACTATATGCGCGAGCGGGAAAAATAAGAACGGAAAAATAAAAAATCCGCTTTCGAATTTCGTCGAAAACGGAAAAATTTCGTCGTTTTTTCACCCCTGCCCCTTATTTACGGGCTTGACGTTAGCCGATATTATCGCTGAGCGTTGCGGTTTCCGCTTTGGGGAGCGTGTAGAGATCAAATTCGCTTTCAATGTCGAATTCTTCTCCGGCTTCAAATGCGGCGAGCTTGGAAACGGACACTTCGTAGGCAGTCATAGTGCGCACGTCGGTATCCGAGTAGCGTTTTTGGTATTCACGGCTTTGGATACGCCCTGAAACGGCAACTTTATCGCCTACGCACAGGTTTTTGACGAACCGCGCGTTTCTTCCCCACGCAATGCAGGGGATATAATCGGATTTATTATACGCGCGATTGACGGCGATTAACACGTCGGCGATTTCCCGATTGAAAGGGGTGGTGCGATAGACGGGCGGTTTGCAAATATACCCGCTTAAAAGAATATTATTCGGGTTTTTATCGGGTGTTTCGTCTAAGAGTTCGCGCACGAACACGGTGAGCATCAGCCGAGATTTCCCGTTTTCAAGCTTGTTATAGCTCCGAAATTGCCCTACGGCGCAAATCGTTCTTCCCTTGCCTAAGAGCGCGCCTTGAATTAGCCGTTCAGACACCGTGATAGGCAAAATATCCGCCTGCCCCGAAAGGCGCATTACCTTGACGAAAAATTCGTAGAATCCTTCGCCGTACACTTCGTGCGAGAAAGTAGCGTCGCTGACAATCTCGCCCATTACGTAGACCTTGTTGTTTTTTTCCGTTGAGTAGTTCATAATTGACCTCCGTCGTTAATTTTTTTCGTTTTCGTGGTATGTTTAGCTGTTTTTATGCTGTTTGCCAGTGCCGTCGATAGAATAGTTGTCTTTATAGATTAACTCCCCGATCGGCACGAAGGTAAACCCGCGATTTTTCAGCGTGGAAAATATCATAGGCAGGGCTTCCGCCGTATGCAGTCCGTTGTTATGGCAAAGGATAATCGACCCGTTTTTCGCGCCGTTTACGATACGTAAGGAAATTTCGGTTGCGGAAAGGTTTTTCCAGTCCAAAGAATCCACGTCCCATTGAATGGAATACAGCCCCATAGCTTTTGCGGTTAAGATAAGTTCGTTGTTATAGTCCCCATACGGGGGGCGAAAAAGTCTGACTTTTTGCCCCGTAATCCGCTCGATAGCCGCGCAAGACGTTTTTAATTCGTCTTGCATTTCTGTTTTGGAAAGTTTACTCATATACGGGTGTGTTCGGCTATGCGTGCCGAGCTCGTGTCCTGCTTCTACGATTTTTTTTGCGTATTCGGGGTATTTTTCCACCCAGAACTCAACGGCGAAAAAAGTACAGCGGATATCGTTTACTTTCATAAGATCTAAGAGTTTATCGGTGTAGTCCACGCCCCAAGCGCAATCGAAAGAAATAGCCACTTTTTTCTCGTCCGTTTGCACGCAATAGATAGGTAATTCACGGTGCGCGCCGGCGGAAACGTTTTGTTTATCCGCGTTAATTTTTTTGACGGAATACACGTTCGTCGCGACGATAGCGACGGTAATCGCAATCGCGGCTAAGGCAACGCCGAGCTTTTGAAAGAACCTTTTTGCGTGAAAATAAACAACGAGCATTAACTACCTCTATCCTATCGTAATTCTCCCGTCGTAATTTCACTAAACGAGAGTAATTTTGTCTTTGTTTGTCAAATTTAATTTTTTAAGGACAAGGGACGTTGTCCCCGTCGGGAAGTCCAGAAACTCCCTATTAAGGGTCAAGGGACATCGTCCCTTGTGGGGGAAGGGGGCAACGCCCCGCTATTTCGGACTTAATTAAGCAACCGTAGGTTGCGCTATTTCGCCCTTTGGGCGATTGCGTGGCAAAGCCACGAGAAACGGAAAGCAGAGCTTTCCTTTTAGAGGTACTTTTTTTGTGGGCTCTGCCCACGCCCCGCCAGAAACTGAGTTTCTGGACTTCCTAACGTGGACAACGTCCCTTGACCCTTGTAAAGGAAAGTTTCTGGACTTTCCGACGAGAGAATACCCGTCAAGGGCTTGGATAGTTTACTATATGTGAAAAAAAATCGGGTTATGCCAAAAAGTTTTAGGGGGAACGCTTGACGAACGGAAGAGAGTATGCTATACTAAATAAAGCATAAAGATAAAAGGAGCGGTTATGGAACAGGGAGTAGAAAACGTACTCGTTGCAAGGGATTTGAAAAAGACGTTTAAGCTTTCACGGAAGCAGAAAAAACTTGAAAAGAACCCGACGGGCTTGAAGGTTGCGGTGGACGGCTTGTCTTTTTCGGCAAGACGGGGGGAGATTTACGGACTACTCGGTCCGAACGGCGCAGGGAAAACGACTACGCTCCGTATGCTTGCGACCTTGATTAAACCCGACGAAGGGGATGCCGAGATTAACGGGTATAGCGTGTTGAAACAGCCCGACGGCGCGCGGGCGCAAATCGGGTTTTTAACGAGCGAGTTGAAGCCTGACGAGTTTTTTACGCCGAATTATATGTTCGACTTTTTCAGCGCGTTGCACGGCGTGGATGAACGGACGAGAGAAGAACGGAAAGCCGATTTGTTTAAAAGGTTCGGGATAGACGAATTTGCGGAAACGAAAATAGCCGAGCTATCAACGGGTATGAAACAAAAAACGTCGATTGCGATTTCTTTGGTGCACGACCCTGAATTTATTATCTTCGACGAGCCGACGAACGGGCTGGACGTTTTGACAGCCAAAGCCGTCACCGACTTTTTATTAGAGCTCAAAGCACGGGGAAAAACGATATTGTTGTCCACGCATATCTTTTCGCTCGTGGAAAAGATTTGCGACCGCGTAGGCGTGATTATCGACGGGAAAATGGCGCTGGAAGGGGAAGTGAAAGAACTTGTTAAAGAGAAAAATCTCGAAGAAGTGTTCTTTGATTTATACGCCGAGCGTAAAGGAGAGAAATAATGAAAGAATTCTGGACGATTGTTAAAAAGGAATTGTCGCGGTTTTTTCACGATAAACGGCTAATGATTGCGTTGTTTTTGCCGGGCATCTTAATTTATATCGTTTATTCGTTAATAGGCGGGGGCTTGATAGACGGGCTGACGTCCGTTGACGAAAATTACGAGTATAAGCTCTACACGCTGAACGCCCCTTCTGGGTTTTCGACGGAGCTTGGATTAGACGACGAGAAATGGAAAATCGTAGAAATTCAAGCGAACGATGCAGAAAAAATCAAGGCGAAAATTCAAGATAAAACCGCTGATTTATATTTAGAATTTACCCCTGCCTTTGACTTTTCGGGCGGAGAGGGGGCAGGGATAGCCGTATACTATAATACGGCGAAAACGGAATCTTCCGCTGCGTATAGCCTGCTTGGCGCGCTTTTGTCGGTGAAGCAGTTTGACGCACCGAAGTTTTCGACTTTGCCCGTTGATTTAGTGCAAGAAGACGATATGGCGGCAATGCTCTTTTCGTCCGTCGGACCTATGCTTGTGCTGACTTTTTTGTTTACGGGTTGCGCGTCGATTGCGCCCGAATCTATTGCGGGGGAAAAGGAACGGGGTACGTTTGCCACGATGCTCGTCACGCCCGTCAAACGCAATCGTATTGCGCTTGGTAAAATCCTTTCGCTGAGTATTCTTTCGGTGCTTAGCGGGCTTTGCAGTTTTTTGGGTTTAACCCTTTCGTTGCCTAAGCTTATGGGCAGTCAAGTCGGCTCGGGATTAGGCGCGTACGGGTTCGGGGATTATATGATGTTGCTCGGAATTGTGATTTCGTCGGTGCTTTTAATCGTGTCGATTATTTCCGTCGTGTCTACGCTTGCCAACAGCGTGAAAGAAGCGACGAGTATGGTCGGTCCGCTTACTTTACTGGTCGTGGTGCTGAGTATTTTAACTATGTTCGGCGGTGGCGAAGGTTGGTATTGGTATCTTATCCCCATTTACAATAGCGCGCTTGCGTTGAGTGGAATTTTTTCGTTGTCAGCTCCGCTTTTGGGCGTAATCGTTTCTACGGTCGTCAATCTTATATACGCAGTGCTTTTATCGGTATTGCTTGCAAAAATGTTCGACAGCGAGCGCATAATTTCAGGTTCTTAAAGGAACGGCGCGGATTTAAGCGTTTCCCGTGAAACAAATTTAGAAAAAAATCTGCAAGCGTGCGTTGGTTGCTTGCAATTTTTTCATTTTTTGTGTATAATAATACTACTATGAAAATTTGGGCAAAACTAATGACAGACGGCAAAATCAAGTGTCAATTCGTATACGAAAACCCTGAAAAGCTGACGTATTCGCATTTCTTCGACTATTTAACGGATATTTGCGGTACGTTCGACGTGCCTACGCCGGTATTAACGAAAACGCACATTTTCAATTTTGCGAAATTCAACCACGTGAAGTTTGCAAGCCGAGATTTCGTTGAACCGCTCGGCTACGACTGTTTGTTCTTGGAAAACTTATATTAAGGGTCAAAGGGATTATCCCCTTGTGGTGTGCAGGGGCAACGCCCCGCTATTTCGGACTTAATTAAGCAACCGTAGGTTGCGCTATTTCGCCCTTTGGGCGATTACGTGGTGAAGCCACGAGAAACGGAAAGCAGAGCTTTCCTGTTAAGGGTACTTGTTTCGTGGGCTCTGCCCACACCCGCCAGAAACTGAGTTTCTGGACTTCCCGACGGGGACAACGTCCCTTGACCCTATTAAGGGGTTTAATTTTGAATACGTTTAAAAGGAGATAACTATCATGACGGTTTTGGAAAAGGAAATTTTAGGGATTTTGGCGCAAGACGCCAGAATGTCCGCAGAAAAAATCGCGGCTATGCTGTCGGTGGACGAAAGCTCGGTGAGAAATTGTATTCGCGGTATGGAAGAGAGCGGGTTGCTCGTGAAGTATACGGCAATCGTGAATAGCGAGCTTGCCGAAGAAGTGCTCGTTGAAGCGTTAATCGAAGTTAAGGTGACCCCGAAAAAAGCCGAAGGGTTTGACGGAATTGCCAGACAAATTGCCTCGTTCCCCGAAGTTAAGGGCGTGTATTTAATGAGCGGGGCGTACGACCTTGCCGTATTTATTGAAGATACTTCTTTGCAAAAGGTCGCAAGGTTTGTTTCCGAGCGTATTTCTACGTTCGACGGCGTGCTGAGCACGGCAACGCATTTTATTTTGAAAAAGTATAAAATTGAAGGCGTGTTGACGGAAAAGGAAAACGCGGACAACCGTCTTTCGGTGCAGGCGTAAAAGCGGGATAGAGAAAGCTTATGAGAGAGTTCGTAAATCAAAAAGCAAAATTATTACAACCGAGCGGGATTCGGAAATTTTTCGATATCGTGCAATCGGAAAAAGGCGCGATTTCGCTTGGTGTCGGCGAGCCTGATTTCGTCACGGCTTGGCGGGTGCGCGCGGCGGCGATTACCGCGTTGCAAAAAGGGCGCACGCAATATACGGGCAATCGCGGACTGCCTGAGCTGTTGGAGTTGATTTGTCGGTATTTGTCCGAGCGTTTTTCGCTTGATTATTCCCCGAAAAATACGATCGTCACGGTCGGCGGGAGCGAAGCGATTGACCTTGCCCTTCGCGCATGTGTGGAGCAGGGGGATGAAATCTTGATTCCTGACCCTGCGTACGTTTCTTATTCTCCGCTCGTTTTAATGTCGGACGGAACGCCCGTTGCGGTCGAGTGCCGTGAAAAGGATAACTTTGCGCTTACGCCTGAACTTTTGGAAAATGCGATCACGCCGAAGACGAAGGGGATTATTTTAACCTATCCTAATAATCCGACGGGCGCGATTATGCAAAAAGAACAGCTCGAAAAAATCGCGGAAGTGATTATTCGCCACGATTTACTCGTGATTACCGACGAAATTGACGCCGAGCTTACTTACGGCAAGAAACATTATTCGATTGCGAACGTTCCGGGAATGAAAGAACGCACGGTGTATATCGGCGGGTTTTCCAAAGCTTTTGCTATGACGGGCTGGCGGTTGGGCTTCGTTTGCGCTCCGCCTGAAATTGACGACGCTATGTTTAAAATTCATCAATACGGTATGCTCTGCGCGCCCGTGATGAGTCAATACGCGGCGGTGGAAGCGTTAAAAGACGGTTTCTCCGACGATTTTGCGACCGTTGCCGAGATGAGAGATTCTTATGACAAACGCCGTAAGTTCGTCCTTCATTCCTTAAAAGAAGTAGGCTTGGATTGCTTTGTGCCGCAAGGCGCGTTCTACGCATTCCCTTCCGTTTTAAAAACGGGTATGGACGGGGAAGCTTTTGCGAACGGTTTGTTAAAGAGTAAAAAGGTAGCTGTCGTGCCCGGTAGCGCGTTTGGAAAATTTGGTTCGAATAACGTGCGCATTTCCTACGCCGTTTCTATGAATTCTTTATCCGAAGCGTTTGAGAGAATGTCAGGGTTTATGCAGGAAAATAAATAAATATGCAATATATTTTCCTTTGCTATACCCATGTTAGGGCGTTTTTGTGAAATTATGAATATTTATAACAAAGAAAGAGTTTTTATGCAAAAAAGCGTAGAAAACCGTCGAAAAAGGTCGCAAAAAAAGTGATAAAAGGCGTAAAAACTCTTTAAAAGAATGAGAAAATTCATTGACAAAACCCTGAAAATCGGGTATAATGGTAAAGCTTGAATAGAAAAGCCGTGTCTTTCCGCAGTACGTTTACGGGGGAAATGCACGGTTTGTATTTTTAACGTTCCGCAAAGAGAGCGGTTTTTTTCGTGTTTTAAGGGGGTTGTTCGTTTTATCCGATCGCGAAAGGGCAAAAATAAACGTGGCGGAACAGGAGGAGTTATATGTCGGAAATTTTTTATATGACGAAAAAAGGGTACAACGAGGCGGTTGAACGGCTGAAATATTTGCAGACCGTAAAACGCCAAGAAATCGTTGACCGCATTGCAGAGGCAAGAAGTCACGGCGACCTTTCCGAAAACGCGGAATACGACGCGGCGCGCAACGAGCAAGCGGCGAACGAAGGGGAAATCGTAGAACTTGATTACAAAATCAAGAACGCTACGATCGTGGAAGAAACGGGCGATAAGTCCACCGTGCATATCGGTTCGAAGGTAAAGGTTTACGATATCGATATGGAAGAATACGAAGTCTACGAAATCACGGGTACGACGGAAGCGAACGCAATGCAGAACAAAATATCCAACGAATCCCCCGTCGGCAAGGCTTTGTTAGGGCAAAAGACGGGTACGGTCGTGGTCGTTCACGCGCCCGAAGGGGCTTACGAGCTTAAAATCGAAGAAATCGAATAAAAATATTTCATCCCGCTATTTTTTTGGCGGGAAATTACTGATGGAAAGAGGATTTACAAAATGCAAGAGAATACCGTAAATACGCAAGTACAGGAAGAAGAACAGCTTATCGAGCAAGCGAGAATTCGCCGTGAAAAACTGCAAAAGCTCGTATCCGAAGGAAAAAATCCCTACGAGCAGGTGAAATACCCCGTTGATGCGCACTCGGAAGAGATAAAAGCGAACTTTGAAAAATTCGAAGGCAAAACGGTGGCGATTGCGGGCAGAATGATGTCCCGCCGTATCATGGGCAAGGCGTCCTTTTCGCATATTGCCGATAAGAGCGGTACGATTCAAATCTACGTCACCCGCCAAGATATCGGGGAAGAAAACTACGCTTCTTATAAAAAGGACTACGATATTGGGGATATTTTCGGTTTAAAGGGCTTCGTGTTCAAAACGCAAACGGGGGAAGTTTCCGTGCACGTGACGGAGCTTACGCTGTTGTCGAAATCCTTGCTTCCTTTGCCTGAAAAATACAACGGACTGCAAAACGTAGATATGAAATACCGTTTGCGCCACTTGGATTTGATTATGAACAAGGACGTACGCGATACTTTCCGCGTGCGCTCGAAAGTGCTTAAAGAAATCCGCGCGTATTTGGATAATCGCGGGTATTTGGAAGTGGACACGCCTACCTTATTGCCTTTGGAAATCGGCGCGGACGCAAGACCTTTCAAAACCCATCACAACGCGTTGGATTTAGATATGTATATGCGCGTGGAAACCGAACTTTTCTTAAAGCGTTTAATCGTCGGCGGTATGGACCGCGTGTACGAAGTCGGGCGTATTTTCAGAAACGAAGGAATGGACGCCTATCACAATCCCGAATTTACGTCTATTGAAATGTACGAAGCGTATAGCGACTATTTCGATATGATGGATATGATTGAAGATTTGTATAAGACGGTGACGAAAAACGTTTGCGGTACGCTCGATATCACCTATCAAGGCACGGAAATTCACATGGGCGAATGGACGAGAATGACGATGGCGGAAGCGGTGAAAAAATATTCGGGCGCAGACTACGAAGCGTGGGAAAGCGACGAAGACGCGCGCGCTGCGGCAAAGGCGCTCGGCGTGGAATTAGAACACGAAAACGCCACGAAAGGCTGGGTGCTTATCGAATTGTTCGACGCGTTCGTGGAAGACAAACTTATTCAACCCACGATTATCTACGATTATCCCGTTGAAAATTCCCCGCTTGCAAAGCGTAAGCCGTCGAATCCTGCGTTTACCGAACGCTTTGAATATTTCATTTGCGGACACGAATACGGCAACGCGTTCTCGGAGCTTAACGACCCGATTGACCAAAAACAACGTATGCAAAAGCAAGTGGATGCGAAGCGCGCAAAGGGGAATAACGACGCGCAAATCGACGAAGACTTTATCAACGCGCTCGAATACGGGCTTCCCCCTACGGGCGGGCTTGGGCTTGGCTTCGACCGTTTGGTAATGCTTCTTACCGACAGCGCGACGATTCGCGACGTAATTTTGTTCCCGACAATGAAACCGAAGAAATAAGAATTTTTGCGCCGATTTGCCTTGACGAAAAGGCGGGTCGGCGTGTTGTCTTATAATGCACGCAAAACGCACACGAAATTTTCACGCGCGCGTGATATAATAAAGTAAATAGCGGGCAGGGGCTCGCGAAAACTTCCCGATAGGAGTAAATAAGGGAAAATGGATGCAAAAATAACCAAAAAAAGATTAGGGCAAATGCTCTCTTACGACTGGCTGAAAATTATCGGGTTCGTTGTGGGGGCGATCATAATTTGGTCGCTTATTTTCACCATGACCGCAACCCGCATCACGCCTGCGCAACAGTTCACGGTGATGAACTATAAAGGCTCAACCCTTACTGCCGCTTTTAATCAACGGTATTACGGCTTAGGCAGGCAGGGCGTATTTTCGCACGAAGTGATTGAACTTACCACCGTTGATAGCACGACGGGGGGAGATGAAATGGTGAACACCATGCTCGATACTCGTTTGCAAACGGACGAAGGGGACGTATTGTTTGCCGCGCATGCGAAAAATCCTGATGCGTCGTATACGGTGGAAGGCTCGGAAGAAAAACAATACTACACCTATTTGGAGACTTTCTTGCGCGGATATTATATTTATGTGTTGAGCTTGGAAGATACGCTCGACAGCGAAGGCAACGTGGCGCAAAAGGGCTTGATTACCCGTATGACGGAGTACGTGAACGGCTATTACGGCGGGGATTATCAAACGGGTGAGCTGGATAAGGAAAAGGTAGAAAAGGATTTTAAAAAGCGGATTAAAAAGAACGACGACAAGCGTTTTCAATCGGACGAAGAAATTAAAAAAGGTATTAAAAAGGAATACGAACGCATTGAAAAATACCGCGACGGGCTTATCAAATTCCTTGACTATTTAGAGAAAGGCTATATTGCATACCAAAAGAACTTGGTGCAAATCACCGAAACCTACACGCGTGAAATCACCACTTTAAATATGTGCCCGAATGAAGGGACGATGGGTAAACTTAAAGAAGAAATTTTTTATAAGGACAAGCGCAACGCAAACGATCCTAACGACCCTGAAAAAATGACGGACGTGGATACTGCGCTGAATATGAATTTGGTGTTTTTATCCACGCCGAATATGGAAAAGCAATTTCAATACGAAACTATTCTCTACGTAAACGCGCTCGTGGAACGCTATTGCACGGCGTTGAAACCCGCGCAAGGGTCGTAAGACGGGGGCAGGGTTGAGATGAACGCGAAAAAGACGGCAAATCCTTTTCGGTTAAAGAAAAGAGTTTTAAAGGAATGTGCGATTTATCAGATGTTGCTTTCAGCGTCGAAAAAACGGCATATTTCTTTTCATACGCCCGGACATAAGCTCGGAAAATTCGATTTGACCGAGCTTTCCTTTTCGGATAATTTATCTTCCCCCAACGGCGTGATTAAAAGAGCGCAGGAAGATATCGCCCGCATTTTAGGCGGATACGCTTCGTTTATCTTAACGGACGGAAGCACTTCGGGCGTGTTGTCTATGTTATACGCCGCGCGGGAATGTGGGGTTCGATCGATTGCCGTATCTCCTTATTCGCATAAAAGCGTGGCGAACGGTTGTAAACTGTTGGGCTTAGCAATGCTCCCTGAGCAATCGTCGGAAGCGGACGCGCTGTTTATCACTTCGCCTGATTACTACGGAAAGATTGCCGATTTAAAAGAAATTTCAAAAAAATGCCGTAAAACGG
>CAJGCN010000015.1 GCA_904501815.1 uncultured Clostridia bacterium | reverse complement strand
CGGAATATATGGGAATAGTGATACCCAAAGATTTTATAACGATTAAGTTGGAAAGCAACGGAAGATTTACTTTAATTATGATAGACGAAGAAGGGGGAATTCCGCACACCGAAGAAGCTTCTTGGGAAAAAGCAAGCGGAAACAAGATAAAAATTAAAGTAGGCAAAGCGTCGAGAACGTATACGCTTAAAGACGGCGTTCTTGAATTTCCTATGGAAGGCGTAGGCATGTGTATTCTTGAAAAGGAAAGCGGAGAATCGAGCAAGAAAGAAGATACTTCCGTCGTGGGCTACTACGAATTTTACTATTTGTTGGACGATAACACCAGATATTACATAGGCGACGAATATGAGGGTATCACCGTTCCCGAAGGGATGATGACCATTTCGCTCAGCGATGAAGGGAAATTCTCGTTCGTTCAAAAAGCTTACGTAGACGGGGTGTTGCAAGTAGCCGAGCAATACGAAGGTACGTATGAAACGATGGACGGCTCGGTGTCGGGTTATCCTGGAAGCACGGTCGTGGTAATGAATAAATCCAAGCTCGCGCTTTATAAAGACGGCACTCTTCAATACGAATCTCACGGAGCAAGGTTCGTTCTTAAAAAGAAATAATATTTGTTTTGAGCAGGAGAAAGTCTTATGAAAAAATGCAAACTTTTTTTCCTTTCGCTGTTGGCGGTTATTTTCTTCGCGTTCGGGTTCACCGCTTGCGGAGATACGGGCTTAGCTGGCACGTATAAATTTTCATACGTATCCACGACGGTAGACGGTCAAACCGTGCTCCTTTATGCAGGCGACGAATACGAAGGAAAGTTATTTCACGAAGATTTAATGCAGATCGTTTTAAAAGAAGACGGAACGATGACAATTTCCATAGAAATCGACGGTGTGAGCGAAAGCGTGACGGGCACTTGGGAACAAGGCGAAGGAAACGTGATAACCTTGTTTGAAGAAGGAGAGTCGATGGAAGTGACGGTGGAAGACGGAAAGATAACGTTTGATTTTTACGGGCAAGGTATTGTCACGCTTGAAAAGGACTAATCCTTTCTCCTACGAAAAAAACTTAAAAAATAAAAAATAAAAATTTTTAAAAAATTACGCAAAAAAGATTGACAAGCCCCTTCAAATGTGGTAGACTGTATTTACGCACTCGAAGGGGTGTAATTTTTTTGTATGGAGTTTTGATTATGGCAACCAAGACGGCAAGAGCTAAAATTACGTTCGAATGTACGGAATGTAAGCACAGAAACTACGACACGATTAAAAACAAGAAAAACGATCCCGACAGACTCGTTCTTTCTAAGTATTGTCCTTTCTGCAAAAAGCACACCGAACACAAAGAATCCAAATAATCGCAAACGTCCTTTCGTCGCGTAAGCGCGGGAAAGGCGAACAGAGGTTAAAAATGGCAAACGCAACTAAAACGAAAAACAAGAAACCTAATTGGTTCCGTCGCGTGGGGGCGAAGTTCAAGGAAACCTTTTCCGAACTGAAAAGGGTCACTTGGCCTAAGTTTACCACCGTTTTGAAAACGACGGGCGTCGTACTCGTAGTCGTTGCCGCGTTTCTCGCGGTCGTCACGGGTGTTGACGCGTTGCTCGGTTGGCTTCTCGAAGTCATCACGAATATCTAACGGGGAAGGAGAATAGTATGCCGCAAAACGAACAACCCAAGTGGTATATTCTTCACACCTATTCAGGGTATGAAGCGATGGTAAAAGACAGCTTGGAAAAGCTGATCGAAAACAACAATTTAGGGGATTATATCGTTGACCTTAAAATCCCGATGGAACAGGTCATTGAAGAAAAGAACGGCAAGAAGAAAGTCGTCGAAAGAAAACTTTTGCCTTGCTACGTCTTTATTAAAATGATCTACACCAACCAAATCTGGTATTACGTGACGAGTACTCGTGGCGTGACGGGTTTTTGCGGTCCGCAGGGTAGACCTAAGCCTATGAACGAAGAAGAAATCCGCAAGATGCGCCTTGAAACGATCGTCGCGGAAGTAGACTTCACGGTGGGCGACACGGTGTCTATCGAAGACGGTCCGTTGAAAGGATTTTTGGGTACGATTAAATCGCTTAACGACGCCGCGCAAAAAGCGAAGGTCGCAACGACGATGTTCGGCAGAAGCACGGACGTGGAAGTGGAGTACATTCAAATCAAGAAAGTGGACGCGCCCCTTCCCGAACCTTCCGCAGAAGAAGCGGAATAATCCTTTCGCTTTCGAGCGAAAGCTAACCATTTGTTAAAAAAGTGGGAGAGACGTCAAATTTTTCAGGGCGTCACGATAAAACCACAATAGGAGAAAATATTTATGGCTAAGAAAATCACAGCAGTCGTAAAATTGCAACTTCCCGCAGGGAAAGCTACCCCCGCCCCTCCCGTAGGTTCTACGCTTGGTCCGTTCGGTATCAACCTTCCCGGATTCACGAAGGAGTTCAATGCAAAAACGGCAGACAAACCCGGTCTCATTATTCCGGTGGTCGTCACGATTTACCAAGATCGTTCGTTCACCTTCATTTTGAAGACTCCCCCCGCTCCCGTTCTTATCAAGAAAGCACTTGGTTTAGAAACGGCAAGCGCAAAGCCCAACTCGGTAAAAGTCGGCAAGCTCACGAAAGCGCAGGTTGAAGAAATCGCGAAAATCAAAATGCCCGATTTGAACTGTACGTCGCTTGAAAGCGCAATGAGTATGGTTGCAGGTACCGCCCGCAGTATGGGCGTCACCGTAGAGGACTGATAGGAGAGCGGTGGCAGAGAGGAAACTCTCGCGATTGACCACAAGGAGGATAATAAAAAATGAAACACGGAAAAAAATATCAAGATAGCGTAAAAGCATTTGACTTGACGAAACAATACGCAGCCGAAGAAGCGGTTTCCGTATTGCTTGAAACGGCGAAAGCAAAATTCGACGAAACGATCGAAATGCACGTTCGTTTGGGCGTTGACCCTCGTCAAGCAGACCAACAAGTTCGCGGCGTACTCGTTCTTCCCAACGGAACGGGGAAAACCAAGAGAGTTCTCGTAATCGCAAAGGGCGCGAAAGCGGACGCGGCGCAAGCAGCGGGCGCAGACTTCGTAGGCGCGGAAGAACTTATCGCGAAAATCCAAAACGAAAACTGGTTCGATTTCGACGTTATGATCACCACCCCCGATATGATGGGTATGGTAGGTCGTATCGGTCGTGTGCTTGGTCCTAAGGGCTTGATGCCTAACCCCAAGAGCGGCACGGTGACGATGGACGTTGAAAAGGCAATCAAAGAAGTAAAAGCAGGTAAAGTAGAATATAGACTTGACAAAACGGCTATTATCCACTGCCCTATCGGCAAGAAGAGCTTCGGCAAAGAAAAGCTCGTGGAAAACTTTACGGCGCTTTACGATGCAATCGTTAAGGCGAAACCCGCTGCAGCAAAAGGACAATACATTAAGAGCGTGACGATCGCTTCCACGATGGGTCCTGGCGTGAAAGTAGAAACGAAAGCGTAAAAAACAAAAAAATTCGTTAAAGGCGGTCAAAAACAGTTGACTGCCTTTGACGGAAATGTTATAATAGACAAGTAAAAAAGATCAAAACCGCAGACAACGAGTACCGAAAGGTTTGATGGAACACCGCTCGTCGAGGGATAAGATTGAAATTTCTAAACGAGATTGACGTCCTTATGCCGCGCGGTATAAGGTATTTTTATTGTCAGGCGGAAACACCGCTTAAAGGAGGTAATTATGTCGGCGAATGTAGAAGCTAAAAAACTTATCGTAGAAGAAATTAAGAGCAAGATTTCTGCGAGCAAATCCGTTGTGTTGGCGGACTATAATAAACTTACCGTGCTCGAAGTGACCGCTTTGAGAAACAAATTCAAAGAAGCGAACTGCGAATACAAGGTTTATAAAAACACGCTCGTAAGAAAGGCGTTCAACGAACTCGGGGTGACTGATTTCGATAAAGATTTGAACGGCACGACGGCAACCGTGTTCTGTGCGGACGAAACGTCGGGTGCGGCAATCTTTGCGAAAGCGACCAAAGAAAACCCTGCTCTCGTTGAAAAAATCGTTCCCAAGTGCGCATATCTTGAAAACAAATATTTGGATAAAGCGGCGGTTAAGGAACTTTCCGCAATTCCTTCCAAAGACGTTCTTATCGCGAAGATGCTCGGCTGCTTGCAGTCTTCCATCTCCAAGTTCGTATACGTTTTGGATACGATTGCAAAAGCAAAAGAAAGCAACTAATTTATTAAAAAAAATCATTTAAAAAAATTCGGAGGATTAAAAATTATTATGGATATTCAAAAACTCATTGAAGACGTAAAAGCTATGTCTGTTTTGGAACTCAACGAACTCGTAAAAGCTCTTGAAGCTGAATTTGGCGTAAGCGCGGCTGCTCCCGTTGCTGCTGCTGGTGCAGGTGCTGCTGCAGAAGCTGCTCCCGCTGTGGAAGAAAAGACGGAATTCGACGTTGTGCTTAAAGATATCGGACCTAACAAGATCGCAATCATCAAGGTTGTTCGTGAAGCTACGGGTCTTGGTCTTGCAGACGCGAAGAAAGCTGTGGAAGCTATGGGCGTTATTAAAGAAAACGCGCCTAAGGCAGACGCAGAAGCTCTCGTTGCGAAGCTTAAAGAAAACGGCGCAACGGCTGAACTTAAATAAGTTTATTCACAAAAAATCCCCCCGAACGGACAAGTTCGGGGGAGTTTTTTTCGTTTTTTTATAGAATTTTCCCCGAATGGAATTACGGCACTTGACTTTTTCTTACGGATTTGTTAAAATAGAAACAGCGTATTGTATACGATTACAAAAAATCGGGTGAAAAAACCAAAAGGAGCGCAAGATGAAGATTTCAAAAACGGTTAAAAAACAGCTTTTGAACGGCTTATTCGTCGTTGCGCTGTTGGTGATTACGCTCGTCATTTTGTTCACGAGCAATAAGGATTTGAGCTATACCGATATCAAAGAATATTTCGCGGAATGTAATTTGTGGATACTCTTAGGCGCGTTCGTTTGTATGCTTTTGTTTATTTTATTTGAAGCCATTAGCTTACATATCGTCGTCAGGCGGTTTGGGTATCGGCCTAAATTCCGTTCGTCGCTTGCGTATTCCACGTCTGATTTATATTATTCGGCGTTGACGCCGAGCGCGACGGGCGGTCAGCCCGCGTCCGCTTTTTATATGGTGCGCGACGGGATAGACGGCGGTACTTCAGGATTTTCCTTAATGTTTAATATTTTCGCGTATACGGGCGCGATTTTGGTAATGGGACTGATTGCGTTTATTGCAGGGTTTTCGATTTTCGGGGAATTTGGAACGCTGGTAAAAGTAATCGTTTTAATCGGGTTCGCGTTGCAAATTTTGCTGTTTGCGTTTTTCTTCGCTTGCATGAAATACGATAAATTCGTGTTAAAGCTGGGCAACGGCGGAATTGCGCTTCTTGCGAAAATGAAGATTATGAAAAAGCCCGAAAAATGGCGCAACAAATGGCAAGATGCGGTCGTAAAATACCACAACGATTTCGAAGTTGTGAAAAAGCACCCGTCCCTGTTCGTATGGGCGTTGCTGTTTAACGTATTGCAACGGACTTCGCAACTGATGATCACCTATTTCGTTTGCGCGGCGGTGCTTCCGAGTGTTTCGCCTGTGGAAATTTTCTGCGCGCAAGCGTTCATTACGCTCGGCTATAATGCCTTCCCCTTACCGGGCGGGTCGGGGATTTACGAATTGCTCTATATTCAAAGCTATCGCGCGCTTGGATACGGCAACCATTTCGTAGTCGTAGCCGTGATGATTACCCGCTTAATTTCCTATTATTTATTGATGATAGTAAGCGGGGTATATACGCTGATTTATCACATGACGGGCGGTAAGAGCAAGAAAATCGTACCGCGTGTGGAAGACGAACAAACGACGGCGGAGAGCGAAAAAGCTCCGTCTGAAATAGAAAATCAAACGATAACGAAAGAAGAAAGGAGTGAAAACAATGGAGAGTAAACGTTTCGTAGGACATTGGCATTACGGGGTGATTTTAACCTATTTATCCGTTGCGGCGGCGATAGCGGGGATTTTCTTTTCCGCATCTGAACATCCCGGCTACGGCGTGCTGTGCTTGCTTATCAGCGGTTTTTGCGATAGCTTTGACGGCGCGGTGGCAAAGACCCGTAAGAACAGAACCCGTCAAGACAGAATGTTCGGGGAGCAAATCGATTCTTTGAGCGATATTATCGCCTTCGGCGTTGCCCCGATTATGATCGGTTGGGGTATGGGTATGCGTGAATGGTACTACGCGCCTATTTTCGTGGCGTTCTCTCTTTGCGCGCTTATTCGTTTGGCGTATTTCAACGTAGAAGAAGCAATTCGCGTGGAAAACGCGCCCGACGAACGCAGAACTTCCTACGTCGGCTTACCCGTCACGAACGTGGCAATCGGGCTTCCTATCTTTTATATGGTGGCAACCATGTTCCGCGACCCTTCGGCGTATAATCCTGCGACGAACCCGCATTGTTTCTCAGATACGACCTTTATCATTATGAGTTGCGCGTACGCGTTGATAGCGTTTCTGTTTATCTTCCGTTTCAATACGCCGAAATTCAAAATCAAAGCAATCTTGATTACCATGATTTGCGTGGTGTTGTTAGTGCTTGGGCTTTTGGCAATTCAAAAGTTCGTGCTCGATTACAGCCCCGTTTGGTTCTTCTGGATAAAATAAGGAAAGAGTATGAGAAAAATTCTTCTCCCCGAAGAAAAGCCGAAAAAATCCCTGCGGTTTTTATATTACAACCCGTTTGGGAAACCTATCTTGAAACTCATGACCTGCCGTTGGGTATCCAAAATCGCGGGGAAATATCTCGATAGTCGGCTCTCGAAGGGTATGATTAAAAAATATATACGCAAAAATCAGATTGATATGGCGCAATACGAAGAAGAAGAGTATTCCTGTTTCAACGCCTTTTTCACCCGCCGTATCAAAAAAGAGCTTCGCCCGTTCGATAGCGAGCCGACGGCGTTTTGTTCGCCTTGCGACGGGAAATTAACGGTATTTCCCATTGACCAAGACAGCCGTTTCGAAGTCAAGGGGTATACCTACACGGTAGAAACCCTGTTGCAAAGCGCGGAGCTTGCGGGAAAATTTCAAGGCGGGTATTGCTTTATTTTCCGCCTTTGTGTAGACGATTATCACCGCTACGCCTATCTCGACGATTGCCAAAAAGGCGAAAACGTGTTCATTAAAGGCAAGTTGCATACCGTGCAACCCACCGCGCTAGAAAAACGCAGGGTGTTCACGGAAAATTGCCGTGAATATACCTTAATGCAAACGGCGAACTTTGGCAACGTGGCGCAAGTGGAAGTCGGCGCAATGATGGTCGGCAGAATCGTGAATAATCACGGGGCAGGGGAATTTAAGCGCGGAGAAGAAAAGGGCAGGTTTGAATTCGGCGGGTCAACGATTATCGTACTCGTTGAAAAAGATAAAGTATTGCCCGACGAAGAACTTTTGAAAAACACCCAAGACGGCAACGAAACGATCGTTCGCGCGGGCGAACGGCTGGGCGTTCGGGCGTAAAAAAGGCGTTTTTGTGTAAATTCGGTAAAAACTTACAAAAGCGTGTAAAACCGCTTGACGGAAAAGCAAATAACGGCTAAAATAAAAGAGTAGTACCGCGCGGGGAAACCGTAGCGGAAACGGAGTTGAGATATGATGAAAAAAGTATGCAAAAAATTGCTTTATACCACGCTTGCGCTCGGATGCGTAGTGGCTTCGGCAACGACGTTTGTCGGCTGTACGACCGACCGTCCCGAAGCGGAGATAAAAATTGCGTTTAACGACAAAACGTATACGCTCGAATATACCTTATATAGAAAAATAGCCCCCGCAACGGTCAGTCACTTTATTAAGCTTGCCGACGAAGGGTATTATAAAAATTTGCTCGTTCACGACTATGCGGACAGTAAGATGTATACGGGCGGGTATGAATATAAAGCGGACGATTTAGACGGTAGCCTTGCGCTCAAACACGAAAAGAACTATTTTGAAATCGTTTCCAAATACCAAAGCTTCCCCGCAACCGTGTGGGACGACGAAAACAGAACGATTCCCACCTATACCGTGAAAGGGGAATTTGCTAAGAATAACTTCACCGTGCAAAACGGCGCGTTGAAACAATCCTACGGCGCGCTTACTATGTATTACACGCCCAAAGATACGGGCGAAGTGACGGTAAAACGCGCGGACGGCGGGTATAACAAGAACGTAAGCTACGAATACAACAGCGCAACGTCGCTTTTCTCGATTAATTTGTCCACGACGGAAAGCTCGGATACGGCTTACTGTACGTTTGCAAAGCTTTCGGCGGAAAGCAAAGCTACGCTTGAAAAATTACAAAAAGCGATTTCTTCGTATATTTCCACGCTCGGCACGGACGAAGAAGCGCAAAATCAATTTACGCAAGACGTAAAAGTGCATACCAACGAACACGACCCGATTATGGGGAACACGAAAGACCAAGACACATATAAAGTCCCCGTAAAACCCATTATAATCAAGTCGGTCAAGATTACGAAATATTGATAACGTGAAAGGAAAACGCTCCCGAACGGGAGCGTTTTCTTATGCCGTAAATTAAACGTTGTAAAGTTCCAACAAAAGACGGTATAAACCGGAATTGTTCCATTTTTCTACGATTCCGCTAAGCACCGCGCCCACTTGCTTGATATCGGGCACGGGTACTCTGTTGATAGTCATATACGTACAAGATTTATCGAACAAAAATTCATAGTCAGGATATTGCTCTTTAATCATACGCATACCGTTCGGCGTATACGTCAAATCCAACCCCTTAGCGGTGATTTGGAAAGTGATATATTGATTTTTATGGTATTCAAACCGAAACGAGAAGGCGTGTTCGTCGCATACTTCGTAGTAAAAGGCGCTGGCAACGTTTAAATGAATGTTTTTGCCGAAAAATTTATACTTTCCGCTGGCTTTCGCGGGATTGTTAGGAACGCCTAATCTAAGTTCGTTCGCTAATACTTTTTTTGCCTGTTTGAGAGCTGACCTTTTGTCAAAGAAAAACATAATTTTACCCCTTTTTTGTGAAAGTTTTTAGTGTTTTTATTGTATCACAATTCCTTTTTTAAGTCAAGTGTTTGATAGGATAAAACTTTTCAAAGCCGTACGTCGCAAATCTTTCCGTTTTCCACCGTAATTTTTACGTAGCAAACTTCGAACAACCGTTCTGCTTTTTTTCTGACCAACCCTAATTCTTCGGGCTTATCGGTGAGTACCACGCTCGTAAATTCCCCCAAAAACTCCCGTAAAGACGGTGCTTTTTCCCGTAGCTCGTCGGAGAGAAAATCCGAAAACTCTGCGCCGATTAACACGCTTTCCAAAAAAGCGTAGGGGAGTAGCTCGTCGCGCAAGCGTTCTTTTTCTCCGCCTTGTTGCCGTAAAGAAAAAGCAACCTGTTGAAGCTCTTCTCCTGAACAATCCCATTCGCACTCCGCCGTTCGCCGTAGCATATCCGAAAGGGGTAGCGTTGCTTTGAGGGTTTGCTCTATAATCTCGTAAGAAAGGACTTGCTCGTGCAACATTAGCTCCGCGCGCGCGTTATAAACGGCAAGTTCCGTCTTTCCGTCTACGAGCAAAAATTCCCCGACTTCGTAAAGTTCTACGGGCGTTAAAGACGGGGGCAGGGTTGCGATAAAAAGTTCTCCGTCCTGTTCGATAGAAAGCTGTATCCGCCCTTGCCTAAAAAGGGTGGCAAGACAATTTGAAAACCGTTTTTGCAAAATAGGCCGTAAGGAAAAATCGTTGGGCGGAAAATCCCGCGCAAACACCGCCACGCCGTCTTTTAGTAAATATACTTCGCAACCGTCGGGAGCGGAAAAGCGTAAATTTTCGTTAATAAAAAAACGGATAGGCGACGCGCCTTCGGGGATAAATTCCGCGAGCAGGTTGTCTTTGGGGGATACTTCGGCGAATTTTTCAAAAGAATCGGTAAGCCCGAAATACGCGCCGTTCAAGGTCAACGCGCAAGGCCGAGAAGATAAAAAATAAATTTTCATAGTTTACTATATTCTTTTTTCTAAAATTCAATGTATAAAATGGAAAAAATAGGTTAATAATTCTTTCAAACGACGGGGTGAACCCAAAAAACGGAGGAATTTATGAACAAAATCAACGGCTACACGGAAGAAGAAGCGAAAACTTTGGTCGAATACATCAAGGAAGGCAGACAAAAGGGCAAAACGCTCACTTGGCTGTTCGAGTCCTACGGAGTCAAGCACGGCAGAGCCAAAGGCAGCGTGCGCAACTATTACTACGCACTTATGAAAAATTCCAAAGGCGACGAACGAATCGTCAAGCTTTTAGACGGCACGGAACTTTCGGTGGAAAAAATTCGTGAATTTACCGAAGAAGAAACGGACGAAGCGCTCCGCAGTATTTTAGCGGAAAAGAGCAAGGGGGTGTCGGTGCGCAGAGCTATTTGCAACCTTTCGGCAGGCGACGATAAATTGATGCTTCGCTTGCAAAATAAATACCGCAACACCTTAAAAAAAGAACCCGAGCGTATCGCGGCAATCGCGCGGGAGCTGGGGCTTGACGAAGAAGTAAGCTTAGGCAGAAAC
This sequence comes from uncultured Clostridia bacterium, assembly GCA_904501815.1. Taxonomy (GTDB): domain Bacteria; phylum Bacillota; class Clostridia; order Christensenellales; family Borkfalkiaceae; genus Scatosoma. Next base: position 5,785 of record CAJGCN010000015.1, on the reverse strand, counting down.
GCAAACAAACTTCGCACGGCTAAGCCTGCGCCCGATCGGGATTTTTTACGGCGTAGATTAGAAAACGAAATCAACGCTTTATACGACCGCTTAGCGCAAGGCTTAAAGGCGGAAAACGCTCGTCTTCGCGACGAAATCGAGTTTTTAAAATCGGAAAACGTACGCTTAAAGAAACAAGGCAACTAATAACAAAAGCTCTCGCGGACACGCCTGCGAGAGCTTTTGTGGGTAAGAAGCGTTATTTCTTCGCTTTTTTACCCGCCGTTTTCGCGTCGTCTTCGTCTACGACGACGGGCGTAGCGGGATAGGTAGCTGCGCCGTCCATTTCGCGGATTTTTTCATCCAACATCTGGTCGAGCTTAGCTTTCATCTCTTCCTGCCCTTTTCTGACGAGCGTACGCATTTTGCAACTGTTTGCGGCGAGAATTGCTCCGCCTAAACCGCCGAGCAACAAGCCGATTGCAAATTTTTCCATACGGCAACCTCCTTAGCAAAACCGTCGAAAAACGGCTTCGCGTTGTCAGTATGTGAAAATTTTCTGAAAGTATACGCATAAACTTCTTTCAAACGGTAGACGAAACGCCTATTTTATGGTATAATAGCAATATGATAGGTAAGAAAGCAATAGCCTTTGATATAGGCGATAAACGAATCGGCGTAGCAATTTCCGATCCCTTTAACGAATACGCAATTCCTTGCGAAACGTATTTTCGCACCCGCAATTTCTCCGTAGACGTAGGGGCGATAGCAAAAATTGCCACCGAGCGCGGGGCAGGGGTAATCGTATGCGGTATGCCTGTGAATTTCGACGGGTCGGAGAGCGTGCAAACGGTAAAAACGCAAGAATTCGTAGACGCGTTAAGGGCGCAAACGAATTTGCCTATCGAGCTGGAAGACGAACGGTTTACGACTATGCTCGCGCGGGAAACGCAAATTGCTGGGGGCGTGAAGCGTGGGGATAGGAAAAAGACGATTGATTCTATCGCCGCTTCGTATATTTTAGAAAGCTATTTAGAAAGACGGAAAAAACGCGAACGCGCGCAAAGCGAGAACGCGGAAAAATAAAAAAGGAGCGAATGAACAATGGACAAAGATATTTTGACGGAAGAAGATTACGAAGAACAAAATATTATCGAACTCGAAGACGACGAAGGGAACGTTGAAAAATTCCTGCACGTGGCTACGATCGACTATAAAGGAGAATGGTATTGTTTCTTCCAAAAAGCCGACCCTGAATCGGAAGACGAAGAAGACGAAATCGTAATCTTTCTCTTAAAAGGCGAAGGGGAAGACCAAGAATTGTTGCCTTTAACGGACGAACAGTTAATGGACGAAGTCTTTGCGGAATTTTGCAATCAATACGAGCAGTATTTGAATAGCGACGAAGCAATGAAGCTCGACGGCGCAGACTAAGCAAATAAAAAAGGAAACGGCTTGAAAAGGTGATTTTCAAGCCGTTTTTGCTTAGATTGTCGCAGTCGCTATCGCTTCTTCACAATCACGTAAAACGCCTTTCCAGCGCCGTCGTTGCGAGCGAAACGAATTGTAGTGTGGCAATCGTTTTATAAAAACGCATAAAAAAATCAAACAAAAAACAAAAAATCCCAAAAAATCCTTAGAATAATAGCAAAATAGCTTGCAATCGTTCGTTCTTTATGGTAAAATAGTATAGCTAAAAATTCACACTCGAATCTTGTGCGCAATCCGTGTCCGTAAAATCTTTTAATGCGGATAAGTTGCGAGCCAAACGCAAGGCGAGGAGGAAAAACGGAGGTTTGAATTATGGCAGTTATCACTATGAAGCAGCTCTTAGAAGCAGGCGTACACTTCGGTCATCAAACGAGAAAGTGGAACCCGAAAATGAAGAAGTACATCTTCGCGGCAAGAAACGATATTCACATTATCGACTTGCAAATCACCGCAACGCTTGTCGAAGAAGCGTACGCGTTCGTTTGCGAACAAGCGAAAGCAGGTAAATCCGTGCTTTTCGTAGGTACGAAAAAGCAAGCGCAAGACGCAATTAAAGAAGAAGCGGAAAGATGCGGACAGTACTACGTGAACACCCGTTGGCTCGGCGGTTGCTTGACCAACTTCAAAACCATGAGAAGCCGTGTAGAACGTCTTGAAAAGTTAGAAGCAATGGAAGCAAACGGCGACTTTGAAGCACTTCCCAAGAAAGAAGTTATGCTTTTGAAGAAAGAAATGGGCAAGTTGCAAGCAAATCTTGGCGGCGTGAAGAAAATGAAATCTATGCCCGGCGTTATGTTCGTGGTTGACCCCCACAACGAAGATATCGCAATCAAAGAAGCGAAGAAGCTCGGCATCAAAATCGTCGCAATCACCGATACGAACTGCGACCCTGACGAAATCGACTACGTAATTCCCGGCAACGACGACGCAATCCGCGCAATTAAGTTGATTTCTTCCGTAATCGCAAATGCGGTTATCGAAGCAAATCAAGGCGAAGAAGCGCTTGCTCCCGTAGCGGAAGAAGCAGCGGAAGGCGAAGAAGCGGTTGCTATGGACATTGAAGAAGTCGTAGCGGCGGCGGAAGAAGTAGCGGAAGCGTAAGACAACGCGTAAGCTATCACGTATTTAGAATAAATCGAAAAGGAGATAATAATTATGGCATTTACGGCTAAGGACGTAATGGCGCTCCGCGAAAAAACGGGCGCAGGCGTTATGGACTGCAAAAGAGCGTTGACGGACGCTGACGGCGATATGAGCAAAGCGGCAGACCTTTTGAGAGAAAGAGGGATTGCAAAGGCAGAAAAGAAAGCTTCCCGTATTGCTGCGGAAGGTATCGTGGCTTGCTATATCGAAGGCAAGACGGGCGTGTTGATCGAACTCAACTGCGAATCCGACTTCGTAGCAAAGAACCCGCAATTCCTTGAAATCGCAAACGAAGCAGCAAAGGTAATCGTAAAAGAAAACCCTGCAAACGTAGAAGCTTTGTTGGCTTGCGCAATGGATAACGGCACGGTAGAAGAATATTTGAAGAGCAAAATCGCGGTAATCGGTGAAAAGATTGCCGTAAGAAGATTTGTTAGATACGAAACCGAAGGTTTCTTAGAAAGCTATATTCACTTAGGCGGTAAGCTCGGCGTAATGTTGGATATGGCAGGAGAAGCAACGGCGGAAGCAAAAGAAGTTGCGCACGATATCACCCTTCAAATCGCATTCACGAAGCCTGCATACCTTGCAAAGGAAGAAGTTTCGGCTGAAACGCTTGAAAGAGAAAAGGAAGTGTTAAAGCAACAAGCAATCAACGAAGGCAAACCCGAAGCGATTGCTGAAAAGATGGTTATGGGTAGAATTAAGAAATTCTACGAAGAAAACTGTCTTTTAGAACAAGCGTTCATCAAAGACGATTCCAAGAAAGTTGCAGAACTTTTGAAAGGCGGCAACACGGCTATCAACAAGTTCGCGTTCTTCGTAATGGGCGAAGGTCTTGAAAAGAAGAGCGAAGATTTAAGCGAAGAAGTTGCAAAGCAAGTAGCGGCAATGAAGAAATAAGCAAAAATCAAAAACCAAACGAAAAAACCCGCAATTTCGCGGGTTTTTCTTTATTGTAAGCGTTATTTCAAATCGTCGAAAGATAAATGCAAACGCCGTAAAATATCTTCGGCAACGGCGTTTAAATTTTTGTTCACGTCCTTGTTGTCATACCGTAAAACTTGAATACCCCAAGCAGATAAATTTTCATCTCTAAGGTTATCGGCTTGTAGCATTTCAGGTGTTTTGTGCTGTAAGCCGTCTACTTCGATAACGATTTTTTTCGAAGCGATATAAAAATCCACGATATAATTTTCGATATTATGTTGCCTGTGGACGGTAATAGGTAATTTTTTTAAGACGTTATACCATAGCTTTTTTTCTTCGTCGGTCATATTTTTTCTTAAAGCTTTTGCGTTTTTTACAAGCTCTTTTTTGTAAGGTATCACGGGAACTCCTCATCCACCACTATCGTGGTCCCCCTTCTCCCACAGGAGAAGGCTAAATTATTGATTTCATTATAGCACACCGTTTAGAAAAAGTCAATAGAAATCTTCCGTAAAGAAAGCCTTCCCCAGTGGGGGAAGGTGTCGGCGTAAGCCGACGGATGAGGTGTGTTTTAATCTATGCCTAATAAATAATTAGCAGACACTTTACAAGACTTAGCAATCTTTATTAAAGACGCCACTCTCGGTTTGTGTTTTCCTAATAACCACGCCTTAACTTGTTTTTGGCTTATACCTACGAGTTCGGAAAATTCTTTTTCCGTCCAGCCTTTTTGTTGCAAAAGTTCTTGAAGAATACTATTAAATGTACGATAAGTTTTCATATCCGTAGTATAACATTTTAAAATTTATAAGTATCGGCTTACATCACAAACTGTTGTAAAAATTTTTCTATATACGTGGCTTATGCTATAAAGGATAATCCCCTTGACCCTTAACCACGTCATTGCGAGCGAAACGAAGTGTAGCGTGGCAATCTCTTTCCCTTAACTTCCGACGGGGGTAGGGTAGAAATCCCGTAAAATTTTTTAATTTCTTACAAAAAAACTTATAATTTTTCTAAACTTTTTTGCTTATTTGTATAGCTTTCTTTTGCAAAATATGGTATAATGTTTAAAAGGCGTTTTTGCGGGCGTTTTTCGCGCGGAAAAATTCCTGAATTTAACAGCGGAGGATACCAAACTATGCAGCCAAAATACAAGAGAGTACTTTTGAAACTTTCGGGCGAAGCGCTCGCGGGGGATCAACGGTTCGGACTTAATCACGAAGTTATCGCAGGGGTCGTGGAACAAATCGTCGCCATACATAATATGGGCGTACAGGTCGGGCTCGTAATCGGCGGGGGAAATTTCTGGCGTGGCCGTCAGGGTACGAATATGGACAGAACGACTGCCGACCATATGGGTATGCTCGCAACCGTTATGAATTCTTTGGCTATGATGGATGCAATCGAACAGCGTGGCGTGCCCGTACGCGTGCAAACTGCGCTTGATATGGTTTCACTCGCTGAGCCGTTTATTTTAAGAAAAGCCCTTAGACATTTTGAAATGGGCAGAATCGTTATTTTTGCTTGCGGAACGGGAAATCCTTACTGCTCCACCGATACGGCGGCTGCCCTTCGCGCTTGCGAAATTGATGCGGATATGCTCCTTATGGCAAAGAACGTAGACGGCATTTACGATTCCGACCCGAAAACCAACCCGTTTGCGAAAAAATACGAATCCTTGAAATACGCCGATATCATCAATCGCGGGTTAAAGGTAATCGACTTTACGGCGGCGACTATGTGTATGGAAAACAACGTGCCTACGCTTGCGTTCGGGCTGAACGAAGAGAATTCGATTATTCGCGCCGTATGCGGAGAAAAAGATCTCGGCACGCTGATTTGCGTATAAATCGGTGTCCCCTTTACTGAACTTAGAAAAAATAAAACACCTAAAACGGAGGATAATATTATGATTGAAAACGAAAAAGTAGAAGAAATGATGCTCGAACTCGAAGAAAAAGCGGAAAAAACGCTCAACGCGCTCGAAAACGAATATAGCGGTATTCGCGCAGGCCGTGCAAACCCTAAAATTTTAGACCGTATCGAAGTAGAAGCCTACGGCGGTATGAGCAAATTGATAGAACTCGGCAACGTTTCCGCGCTCGACGCGCGTTGCTTGCAAATTAACCTTTGGGATAAATCCTTATTGAAAGCGGTAGAAAAGGCGATTTTGCAGTCGAATATCGGCATCACGCCCACCAACGACGGACAGGTAATCCGTTTGGTATTCCCCGTAATG
>CAJGCN010000014.1 GCA_904501815.1 uncultured Clostridia bacterium | reverse complement strand
TTCGCGCTCATCTTTTCGCCGTTGAACGCAACGGGTACGCCTTTTTCAAAGTCAAGGGTGATATAGGTCGGCTTGTCGGGAGCTTGCATAGGCGAAACGCCCATTTCCAAGAACCCTTCTTTTTCGTATTGCGGTTCGTTTCCAGCATCTTCCAAATCCAACCCTTCGTGGCTTAAATGCCAAAGGTTCTTATCTTTAGAATAGTTGGTTTCACGGTTAATCTTCAAAGGCACGTTATGCGCTTCCGCGTACTCGATTTCTTCTTCGCGCGATTTAATATTCCATTCTCTCCAAGGCGCGATAATCGGCATATCGGGCGCAAAGGCTTTAATTGCAAGTTCGAAACGCACTTGGTCGTTCCCCTTACCCGTACAGCCGTGACAAATCGCATCCGCACCTTCTTTTAAAGCGATTTCTACGATACGCTTTGCAATGACGGGACGGGCAAACGACGTACCGAGCATATATTCTTCGTAAAGCGCGCCCGCTTTTACGGTGGGAATTACGTATTCGTCCACGAACTCGTCGGTAAGGTCTTCTACATAGAGCTTAGAAGCACCCGTTTTAAGAGCCTTTTCTTCCAAGCCGTCCAACTCGTCCGCCTGCCCAACGTTGCCGGAAACTGCGATAACTTCGCAGTTATTATAATTTTCTTTGAGCCAAGGAATGATGATAGACGTATCTAACCCACCCGAATAAGCCAAAACTACTTTTTTGATATCTTTCTTTTCCATTGTTTTTTCCTCCAAACGGAATTTATTTTTATTTACGATATTATTATACTCCTTTTTTTATAAAGAAGCAAGTATTTTTATTCATATTTTTTGATTATTTTTTGCATAAAATAGACTATTTTTTATTATATTTGAATAATTATTCATAATTATTGTATAAAATGTATATTCGCTTACTTTCATAGAAACAAAGATCAATCTTTTCGCTCACCCGTCATTACGAGCCTTTGCAAAAGGCGTAGAAATCTAAAAAAGCTTTACGGCAACTCTACGTCTATTAACTCTTCTATCGTAATGCCGTAGTATTTTGCAAGTTTTACGCAAAAATCAATATTCGGCAATACTTCTCCCCTTTCCCAGCGAGAAAGATTTTGAAAACAAATCCCCGTATCTTCCGCAACCGCCCTAAGAGATTTTCCCCTGATAAGCCTTTGTTGTTTTAATGCTTCACCGTAATTCATATTCTTTGTCTAACTCAAAAAGTTCGTCCGCTTCTATTTCAAACGCCATTAACAATTTATATATATCCTGTATACTCGGTTGCGTTCTTCCTTGTTCCCAGTTCGAATAAGTACTCAACGCTACTCCTATTTTTTCCGCTATATCCTTTTGAAATAAATCTTTCTCTTTCCGCAAGGACTTTAATCTTTCTCTAAAACGTTTTTCAAAAATATTTTCTTTTTTCATGTTTTTTCTCCTTTTTAATAATTTTATCATATAATAGCTAAAATAGCTTGAAATTAGCTAAAATAGCTTATATAATAGTATTACCAAGTATACTTTTTCTACGCAAAACGCTCTTTGGGCGAGCGTGGAAATCCAAATAAAAAAGCAAAGCCGTTTGGTTGGGCTTTGCTTTTTTGGTTTAATTAAACGGCTTTTCGCCGTATAAGCTTTCTACGTTATCCGAATATTTTTTCATTCGTTCGTATTGCTTTAACTCGATTTCTTTATCCAACTTTTCAATCTCTTTCTTTTGGTCTTTCGAAAGCTTCGTCGGGATTTCAATCAACACGCGAATAAGCAAATTCCCCGTGCCGTTTCTCGCCGACTTAATACCTTTTCCGCGCACCGTAAAGACTTGACCGTTTTGCGTGCCTTCGGGTATGGTAAAGTCAAACGTGTCGTCTACCGTAGGAACTTTTACGACACCGCCTAACGCCGCCGTCTTAAACGAAATAGGTAAATCTACGTGTAAATCAAAACGGTTGCGCTTAAAAATCCTATGCGGTTCGACCTTGAACACGATAATCAAATCACCGGGCGTACCGCCGTTCGGCGCCGCTTGACCAAGACCGCGTTTTTTAATATAGCTGTTCGTATCCACGCCTGCGGGAATATCAAAAGAGAACTGCGTTTCTTTTCTCGTTGAGCCTTTGCCTTTACATTCGGGGCATTTATCTTTGATAATTCTGCCCGAACCGCCGCAATCAGGGCAAACGCCCTGCCGAATCGTACGCCCGAACATTGTCTGCTGTACTTGTTGAACGACCCCTTTCCCACCGCAACGGGAACAGGTGTTGAACGCCGTACCGTCTTTTGCGCCCGTGCTTCCGCACGCTTCGCAAGGCTCGTTGCGCATATACGTAAGCGTTTTTCTGCAACCTTTTGCCGCATCCATAAACGAGAGCGTCATTTCCTTTTGGATATCTTCCCCGACAGCCGACTGTTGCGCGCGCGCGCCACCGCCGAAGCCACCGCCGAAAAAGCTTGAAAAAATATCCGAAATATCTTCAAAGCCCGCACCGCCGAAGCCACCGCCGCCAAATCCGCCGAACCCGCCCATACCGGGATGTTCAAGCTCGTAGTCATACGCAGCGCGTTTTTGCGAGTCGGACAACGTTTCGTGCGCTTCGTTGATTTCTTTAAACTTTTCCGCCGCTTCTTCGTTGCCTTGATTATGGTCGGGGTGATATTTCATTGCAAGCTTACGGTACGCCGATTTAATCTGGTCCGCCGAAGCTTTTTTATCTATGCCGAGTACTTCGTAAAAATTCTTTTTATCTGCCATAGCCTTTTTCCTTTATAATACGCCGTACGGGTTTGGCAAAAATCGCCAAACCCGATGCGTTAAAACTCAGTTCTTATTGATGAAACTCGGTGTCGTCGCCGCCCATATCAGGGTTTGCGCCCATATCGGGAGCAGCGCCGCCGTTCGCTTGATACAGCTTCGCGAAGACGGGCTGTACGTCTTTCATCAACGCTTCATACGCCGCTTTAATACGTTCGTCGTCGTCCGATTCAAGTTCTTTCTTCGCCGCGTCAATCGCCACCTGCAAGGTAGTTTTATCCGCTTCGTCAAGCTTGTCGCCCGCTTCCGTCATCGTCTGTTCAACCGAGAAAATCATACCGTCGAGCTTGTTCTTATTCTCAACCTTTTCCTTTCTCTTCTTGTCTTCTTCCGCGAACTGTTCCGCTTCCTTCACCGCTTTATCGATTTCTTCTTCGGAAAGATTCGTCGAAGACGTGATCGTGATATCCGTCGATTTGCCCGTACCCTTATCTTGCGCCGTCACGTGTACGATACCGTTCGCGTCGATATCGAAAGTCACTTCGATTTGCGGTACGCCCCTACGAGCGGGTGCGATACCCGAGAGCATAAAGTTGCCGAGCGTTTTATTGTCTTTGCAGAATTCGCGTTCACCTTGTAAAACGTGAATATCTACGCTCGTTTGGTTATCAGCAGCCGTCGAGAAGATTTGGCTCTTCTTTACGGGAATCGTCGTGTTTCTGTCGATAATTCTCGTGAACACGCCACCGAGCGTTTCAATACCCAACGACAACGGAGTGACGTCGAGAAGAAGCACGTCCTTCACTTCGCCCGTCAACACACCGCCTTGAATAGCCGCGCCGATCGCAACGCATTCGTCGGGATTAATGCCCTTGAAGGGTTCTTTGCCCGTCACTTCGCGCACCTTAGAAACGACTGCGGGCATACGCGTTGAACCGCCGACGAGAATAACCTTGTCGATATCGTTATAAGAAAGACCTGCGTCGCGCATAGCCGCTCTCATAGGCTCAACCGTTCTGTTCAAAAGGTCAGCCGTCATGGCTTCGAATTTTTGACGGGTAAGCGTGATATCAAGGTTCAAAGGTCCTTCGCTGGTCATGGAAATGAACGGAATATTCACTTCCGTCGAGTTCATCGTGGAAAGCTCGATCTTCGTCTTTTCCGCAAATTCTTTCAGACGTTGCATAGCGATTTTGTCTTTCTTCAAGTCCACGCCGTTCGTCTTTTTGAATTCGTCTACGAGATATTCGATAATCTTATTATCCCAGTCGTCGCCACCGAGCTTAGTGTCGCCGTTCGTTGCAAGAACTTCGAACACGCCGTCCGAAATTTCCAAAATAGACACGTCGAACGTACCGCCGCCAAGATCGTAAATCATGACTTTTCCGCCCTTTTCCTTATCTAAGCCGTAGGCAAGCGCAGCCGCCGTAGGTTCGTTGATAATACGAAGCACGTTCAAGCCCGCAATCTTACCAGCGTCTTTGGTTGCTTGGCGTTGGGAGTCGGAGAAATACGCGGGACAGGTAATAACCGCTTCGGTCACCTTTTGCCCCAAATACGCTTCCGCATCCGCTTTAAGCTTTGCAAGGGTCATTGCCGAAATTTCCTGCGGCGAATAATCCTTTTCGTCGATTTTTACTTTATAATCCGAACCCATGTGGCGTTTAATCGAAATGACCGTCTTGTCGGGATTAGCAACCGCTTGACGTTTCGCAACCTGCCCCACGACGCGCGATCCGTCCTTTTGGAACGAAACGACGGACGGGGTCGTTCTTGCGCCTTCTGCGTTCGTAATAACGACGGGTTCACCGCCTTCCATAACCGCTACGCACGAATTCGTCGTGCCGAGATCGATACCGATAACTTTTCCTGCCATAATGTAATACTCCTTTGTTGTAAGCGGTCGATTGCCGCCGATTTATTTTACATTTTATATTTAACCCGTCTATTTTCCCTTTAAACAAAAAAACGCAAAAAAATTTAAAATTTCTTTTTTCTTTTAGATTAAGCCTTTAAGGGTTAGGGTCAAGGGGATTATTCCCTTGTTAGGCGCGGCAATCAAAAAGAACCGCCCTTGCAAGAGCGCAAGAGCGGTAAACTGACGCAAGGCCGTTTATACGTACAGTGCCGACGTATCGGGATAAGAAATCGTGTAGTACAAATCCTTAATACAAGCATTATTGCTATACCCCGACGGTCCTTGATTACAATACCAACAAACCATTGCCCTATCCGTTATCGGAAGAGTAATTTTAAAAGTATAATCTTTATAGGAGCTATTATCAATATCAATAATTTTTTCGCCTAACCAAACGGAAGAACTAATCGTTTTTGCCGAGTAGAACTCAAAATGCATTTTATCCTGCGTTAAAGAAGATTTATTGTCTATTCGTTTTGCTTTAAAATGGAAATCAATCGTCACGTAAGAATTAGAAACGCCGTATTTTTGAGCGAAATCAAACGTTAAACCGCTCGCCCACTTATCATTAAGCAATTCCGAAGTCAAGCCGTCAAAAATGCTTCCTGTTTCCGGTTTCGTCAAGTTCATATAAATAACTTCCGTAGAAGAAATTTTCACAACCGTTTCTTTCTTTGCTTTATACCAACCCGCTTTGAGCTTAGTACTCGTTGCAGGCATAGAAGTCGATTCGTATTTCGTTTTATCCGAAGTATACCAACCCGCAAAAATATACCCTTCTCTATCGGGGGTAGGAAGCGTAATGCTCGTTCCCGCACGAACGGAAATATCGTCTACTTCCGTACCGCCGTTTTCATCAAACACGAGCTTAGCCTGCCAAACCGCTTTAAGCTGTTGGCTGGTTGACGGCATCACGCTATTGTGATAAGCGTTCCCGTTCATATCCTGCCATTCAAGGAAGGTGTAGTTTTCTCTGACAGGGGTCGGCAACGTAATCGTTGCGCCAGCTCTCGCCACGACGGAAGCAACTTCTTCCCCGCCGTTTTCGTCAAGCTCTAAAACAGGGGCGTATTCGGTTGCATACAATTCCACCGCGCCCGTGATTTTTCCCGAAACTGCGTCTGATTTATCCGTATCGTTTTCCGTCGTTGACCAAACGACCACGCCGTTGCCGTCCACGCGGGTATCGTAAATCATTTCAGAAACGTTCGTTCCGTGTTCGACTTTAATTTCTTCCGTCTTTCCTCCCGCAAAATGCAATACGACGTCGTATTCAATCCCTTTAAAACCCGCGTAAAGATAGATATTCCCGTCGGGGTCGTCAAGATTAAAATTGCTTTCGTTTATTTTATTTTTCGTGGGCAACACGCCGTACTCGTCGGCAATCTTCGTGCCTTTGCTATCAGGCAAGCTATACCAGCCCGTAAAGGTTTTATAGTCTTTCGTCAAATTCGTAGGCAAATTCGGCACGGTCGTATCGTATTTGACTTCGTAAGAACGACTGCCCGACACAGGCGCGCCTTGATAATCGAGAATTAAATTATACGTTTTCGGCTCGAACTGCGGGAACAACACCACGTTCATATTGTCCTGAAAAGGCATTACGGACGCACCGCTTGCGTTCACGTATTGCATACCGCCTTTTTCCATATTAAACAGCCCTGTGAACTCATAACCGTAGCGCGAAGGAATGGTTTCAAGAGTATACACTCCGCCTTCTTCAACCTGCAAAGTATGTACGCCGTAATCGTCCGTATACTGAATGGTATATTTTTTATCCGAGCTATTGTTTCCGCCACCGCATGCGCCGAATACGAACGAACACGACAGTAAGGTTGCGCAAACAAGCCCTACGACACCCAATTTCTTTTTCATAAGAATCTTTCTCCTTTTTCTATATCAATTTTATTATAACACTAACCGACGGTACTGTCAAGTGTTTAAACTTTATTTTCTAAATTCCATAAATTTCTTCCCTTTTCTTGCCGTTTGGACAAATTCTTGGCAACAAAAAACCTTGCGCACGCAAGGTTTTTCGTGATATTATTTTTTCAGTTCAAGAGTACGGCGATAGGCTTCTTTGACCGATTGAGCCGTGATTGCTCTAAAATTGTCTTTCTCTAAGGATTGCACCCCTTCAATCGTCGTGCCGTTTGGAGAACATACGTTGTTCTTTAAGCGTTCGGGGTCGCCGTAAGTAAGCAACATTTCCGCCGCTCCCAAGAGCGTTTGCGCCGCGTATAACGCTGCTTTGTCTTCGGGTAAACCGCACTCCACCGCACCGTCGGCAAGGGATTTTGCGAACATATACGAAAACGCAGGGCCACAACCCGAAAGCGCGCCCGCCGCGTCGATATATTTTTCGTCGAGTTTATCCAGCCTGCCCGCTTTTTGAAAAGCGTTTAAAAAAGCCTGTTCGTCCGTTTCGGAAACGCCGAGCGTGGAGTATAACACCATTCCCGCACCCACCGCGCAAGGGGTGTTCGGCATTAAACGAATGACGGGATATTCCCCGCCTGCAAAGGCGCGGATTGCGCTTGTGGAAAGCCCCGCCGCCATTGAAATCAACACTACGCCTGCATTTTTTAAAAGCGCGGGCTTTACGCTTTCAAGCGTACTTTCCATCATTTGCGGTTTCACACCCAAGACCACAAAACGGCTGTTTTGCACGAGCGAAGAAATTTCTTCCACGCATACGCCGTAAGTTTCTTTCAACGCGCTCGTTTTCTTTTCGTCGTAGTCGCAAACGGCAATCTCACTTGCGCAAACGGTTTTCGCTACCGCGCTTGCAAGCGCACCTCCCATATTCCCACAGCCGATAAAACCAAATTGATACTGCATAGTTTTCTCCTTTATTAACGAATTTGTCCGTCGCCACGCACTACGTATTTATACGAAGTTAATTCTTCCAACCCCATAGGTCCGCGCGCGTGCATTTTTTGCGTGGAAATACCGATTTCACAGCCTTTCCCGAACTCCCCGCCGTCGGTGAAACGGGTGGAAGCGTTCACGTACACCGCCGCGCTGTCTACCCCCGCGACGAACTGTTCCGCCGTTTTCTCGTTTTGCGTTAAAATCCCGTCGCTATGACCCGTAGAATGTTCCGCGATATGCTCTATCGCTTCCTTGACGTCCTTGACGATTTTTACAGCTAAAATATAATCTAAAAATTCCGTATCGAAATCCGTTTCGCTTGCGGGCGTTCCGTCGGCGTAGGCTATCGCTTTTTCGCAAAGCCGAAGCTCTACGGGCGTTTTCCCTGCCTTTTCCCGTTCGTCTACTAAACGGGTTTTTAAAAGCGGTAAAAACTCTTTGGCAACCTTTTCGTGAAGTAAACAAACTTCTTGCGCGTTGCAAACGGACGGACGGGAAGTCTTTGCGTTTTCAATCACCGCCAACGCCTTTTCAAAATCCGCGCTTTCGTCTACATAAATATGGCAAATCCCCGTGCCCGTTTGAATACAAGGCACTTTCGCGTTCTCTACGCACGAGCGAATAAGCCCCGCCCCGCCACGCGGGATTAACGCGTCTACCAGCCCCACAGCCGTCATAAGCTCGGTTGCGCTTTCCCGAGAAGTATCGCTCGGCATATTCACGGCGTTTTCGTCCACACCCGTTGCTTTGAGCGCGCCTTTTAAAATTTCAATGATTTTTTGAGAAGAACGGTAAGCGTCTTTACCGCCCCGAAGCACGCAAGCGTTCCCGCTCTTTAAACAAAGCGCGGCGGCATCCGACGTCACGTTCGGACGGCTTTCGTAGATAATCGCCACCACTCCGAGCGGTACGGAAATCTTTTCGATTTTCAACCCGTTCGCGCGGGAAATCTGTTCCATCTTACGCCCAACGGAATCGGGCAAATCCGCTACTTCGCGTATTCCTTGCGCCATACCCGCAATGCGTTTTTCCGTGAGCGTCAAGCGGTCTATCATCACGTCGCCAAGCCTTTCTTTCGCCGCTTCCACGTCTTTTTCGTTCGCCTGCAAAATCTCACTTGTGCGGCGTTCTAACTCGTCCGCCATTTTTAAAAGCACGGCGTTTTTTTCTTCACTCGTCAACACCGCTAACTTACGCGCGGCAATTTTAGAAGTTTTCAGCATTTCTTTTAACGCGCTCATTTTCTTGCTCCTTTGTCTGCGTAAAACTTCGTTCCGACCCGTTCGCCGTTCGTAATTTTATAAAGCAACTCCGGCTCTTGCCCGTTCGCGATAATCATATCCACCCCCGCTTCCGTGCAAATACTCGCCGCGCGAAGCTTGGTCTTCATTCCGCCCGTGCCTAGCGACGAGCCTTTTCCTCCGCCGAGCGCGTTGATTTCGTCGGTAATTTCGTATACTTCTGAAAGAAGCTTTGCCGACGGGTCTTTATGCGGGTCTGCCGTATATAATCCGTCAATATCCGAAAGAATAACCAACAGTTCCGCCCCTGCGTTTACGGCGACGAGCGCGGAAAGCGTGTCGTTATCCCCAACGGAAATTTCTTCCGTTGCAATCGTGTCGTTCTCATTTACGATAGGCAAGGCGTTAAGCTCCAACAATCTCCCCATCGTGTTTTTAAAATTTTCTAATCTGTCGGTGTGCGTGAAGTCTGCGCCCGTCAGTAAAATTTGCGCGACGGTATGCCCGTATTCCCCGAACAGTTTATCGTAGGTATACATCAATTCGCATTGTCCGACTGCCGCCGCCGCTTGCTTGGTGGGGATATCGCTCGGACGGGAAGCCAAGCACAGCTTGCCTACTCCCATACCGATTGCGCCCGACGACACTAAAATTACTTCGTGTCCGCTGTTTTTCAAATCGCTCAACACTTCGCAAAGGCGTTTGGTGCGTTGAATATTTAATCTACCCGTTGAATGGGCGAGCGTAGAAGTGCCCACTTTTACAACTATTTTCATTTCGTTTTCCTTTCTTTTTAAATTTTATGAATAAAAATACCGCTTAAAAGCTTAGGTTCAAACCAAGTGGATTTGGGTGGCATAATCCCCCCGCCGTCGGCTACGTCGATAAGCTCTTGTAAGGACGTAGCGCACATAGCAATCGCCGCTACGCAATCCGTTTTGCAACGCTCTTCTAAATACGCAAGTCCGCGAATACCGCCCGCAAAATCAATGCGTTTATCCGTACGCGGGTCGTTTATCCCCAACACGGGCGAAAGGAAATTTTTCTGCAAAATTTCACAGTCTAACCGAGCGACGGGGTCGGTTGCCTTGCAAAGCCGTTCGTGGAAACGCACGCAATACCATTTCCCACCCAAATACAGTCCTGCCGTATGTGGCGTATTCGGTAAAAACCTTTCGCTGACGGGTTGAACTTCTCCGAGATTGTTTTGAATTTCTTGCAAAAATTCTTCTTCCGTGCGTTCGCCAAGCGTTTTTAACAAGCGATTATACGGTAAAATTTCCAAATCGGAAGCAGGGAAACTAACGGACAGAAAATAATTAAACTCTTCCTTTCCGCTATAATTCGGGTTTTCCGCACGCTTATCCAACGACGCTCTCACCGCCGACGCCGCGCGGTGATGCCCGTCTGCGATATACAGCGCAGGAATATTTTCAAACGCTAAACGAATTTTTTCGTCTATTTCCGCTGACGAGCTTTTCCAAACGGTTTGGCGTACGCCGTCGTCGGAAACGAAATCAAACGCAGGCTCTTTTTCGGTTTCTTTCTCTACGAGCTTTTGCAACGCTTCGTCGTCTTTATATAAAAGAAAAATCGGACCCGTTTGCGCCGAACAGGTTTTTACGTGGCGAATTCTATCCGCTTCCTTGTCCGCGCGGGTAAGCTCGTGTTTTTTAATTTTTCCCGAAAGATAATCGTCCACCGACGCCACGCCGACGATACCCGTTTGCGCTCTTCCGTTCATCACCTGACGGTAAAAATAAAAGCTGGGGGTTGCCTGCGCTTCATACACACCCGTATCTTCTAATTCCTTTAAACGGCTTGTCGCCGCTTCGTAGGCTTTATCGTCGTCAAACGCCACGCCGTCAAAATTGATTTCTCCGCGATCTACCCGCAAAAAGCTGAGCGGGTTCGCTTTTGCTACTTCTTTCGCTTCCGCGCTCGACATTACGTCGTAAGGAAGCGCGGCGCATTTTTGCGCGTATTCTTTTTTCGGCATTAACGCCAAAAAGGGTTTTACGTTCATATTCGCTCCTTACAACAACACCACGCCGTTTTCCGCGCAGACTTTTTTCGTTTCTTCATCCCACAAAGAAACTTGCACTTCCCCGATATGAGCCTTGCCTAAAAGCAACATGGAAAGCCGAGATTGCCCGATACCGCCCCCCATCGTCAAGGGCAATTCGCCCGCCAAAAGGGATTGATGGAAAGGAAACTTTTTACGTTCTTGCGCGCCCGCTTTTTCAAGCTGTTCGGCAAGTGATTTTTCGTCTACCCGAATTCCCATAGAAGAAATTTCAATGGCGCAACCAAGCGTTTCGTCCCAGAATAAAATATCCCCGTTCAACGTCCAGTCGTCGTAGTCGGGCGCACGCAAATCGTGCGGTTTTCCCGATACGAGCTTGTCGCCTATCCCCATAATAAACACCGTTTTATGTTCTTTTACGTATGCGTTTTCCCGTTCTTTACCCGTTTTATCGGGGTATAAATTTTCAAGCTCTTGCGCGGTGATAAATTTTACTTCTCTTGAAAGCTCCACGCTGAGTTGCGGATAACGGCATTTTAAAACGTCGAGCGTTTCGCAAATCGCCCCTACGATTGCTTTCACGACCGTTTTTAAGTAATTTTCCGTTCTCGTTTCTTTCGTGATGACCTTTTCCCAGTCCCATTGATCGGTATATACCGAATGTAAATTATCCATTTCTTCGTCGCGACGAATGGCGTTCATATCCGTATACAGCCCTTCGCCTGCGGAAAAGCCGTATTTTTTCAGCGCCATACGCTTCCATTTTGCAAGCGAATGTACGACGACTGCATCTTTTCCCGTCGCCTTTAAATCAAACCGAACGGCGCGTTCTACCCCGCTCAAATCGTCGTTTAAACCCGTGTCGGGATCGACGAATAACGGCGCGGAAACCCGTTTTAAATTCAGCGCCAAACAAAGTTTTTCTTCAAAAGTACGCTTTAAAATCCCGATTGCCGTTTGCGTTTCATATAATCCCAGCTCGCTACGATAGCCCTTAGGAATAAATACCTTACTCATTTTTTTCTTTCGTCCTTTATTTAATAATCAATTCCGGTTGTTTCGCGCTCACTCTTGCGCCCGCTTCTACGCTCTGCGTCAAAAAGCAGTTCCCGCCGATTACCGCGCCTTCCCCGATTACCGTGTCGCCTCCTAAAATGGATGCGCCCGAATACACCGTCACGTCGTCTTTTACCGTCGGGTGGCGTTTAACGCCCGAAAGTTTTTGTCCTTTACGGGGCGAAAGCGCGCCGAGCGTGACCGCTTGGTAAATCTTCACGCGGTTGCCGATCACCGTCGTTTCCCCGATTACCACGCCCGTGCCGTGATCGATAAAGAAATATTCCCCTATCGTCGCGCCGGGATTGATGTCGATACCCGTTTTGCCGTGCGCGTGTTCCGTCATCATTCTCGGGATAAAGGGGACGCCTTGTAAGTACAAAATATGCGCCAAGCGATACACGAAAATCGCGTAAAAACCCGGATACGAGAAAATAATTTCTTCCTTGCTCCGCGCCGCAGGGTCGCCTGCAAAAAAGGCTTCTACGTCGGTGAATAAAATTTTTCTGATGCGGGGAAGCTCTTCAATAAATTCGTCCGTCGTTTTCTCCGCACAGCACTCGTTGCAACCGCCCTGTCCTTTGCAAAAGGCAAACGCAAGCTCTATTTGTTTCTTTAAACGGAAATAAATAGAATGTAAGGTCGCTTCCGCGAACGGCTCAGGGTCGCGCGCTTCGTCGTGCGCAAAATAAGCGGGAAAGAGCACCTTTTGCACTTCTTCAAGTACGCCGATAATCTCTTCGCGGTTGGGCAAATTAAACTCGCCGTCGAACGCGGGCGTACCTTCTTTTTTGTAGGATTTTATCAATTCTTGCGCAATTTTTTTCGAATTAAACATAATTTACTCCTTTATACCAACGCGGACAAATAACGATTTCCGCCGTCGGGCAACAATACCACGATTTTTTTACCTTGATTTTCTTTCCGCATTGCAAGCTTTTTCGCCACCGCGTACGCCGCGCCTGAAGAAATTCCCACGAACAAACCTTCTACGCTTGCAAGCTCTTTTGCGCCCGCAAACGCTTCTTCGTCGGAAACGGTTAAAACTTCGTCGAGCACCCCCCTATCTAACACGGCGGGAACAAACCCCGCGCCCATCCCTTGAATAGCGTGCGCACCCGACTTGCCTTCCGTTAAAACGGGGGAAGATTTCGGCTCTACGCCCACGATTTTTACTTGCGGATTTTTCTCTTTTAAATACCGACCCGTACCCGTAATCGTACCGCCCGTGCCTATCCCTGCCACGAACAAATCCACTTCGCCTGCTAAGTCTTCGAAGATTTCTTTTCCTGTCGTTTTATAGTGAATTTCAGCGTTCGCCGAGTTAGAAAACTGATCGGGAATAAAGGAATTCGGGATTTGTTTATTCAGCTCTTCCGCTTTTTCAATCGCCCCTTTCATTCCCTTTTTACCGTCCGTCAACACGACTTCCGCGCCGTACGCTTTCATCAGCTGAATACGCTCCACGCTCATAGAATCGGGCATTACGATCACCGCTTTATACCCGCGAAGAGAGCATAAAAACGCAAGACCTATTCCCGTATTCCCCGAAGTCGGCTCGATAACCGTTCCGCCTTTTTGGAGTTTTCCCGTTCTTTCCGCTTCGTCGAGCATACCTTTTGCGGCTCGGTCTTTCACCGAACCCGTAGGATTGAAATATTCCACTTTTGCAAAAAGCTTTGCGTTTAACGAAAAAGTTTCTTGCGTTTTCGTTAGCGCCACGAGTGGCGTACCGCCGATCATTCCTTCTGCCGAGTGATAGATTTTCAAGGCAATTCCCCCCTTTTCGCCGTCAAAAACGGCTGTTTTTTACGTTCTAAATAATAGCCAAACGGACGGCGCCCCTTTTTTTCGGTACACCGTCCTTATTTATTTTCTTAAAGAGAAGTCAGCGTTTGCATTACGTAATCACCGAATTCGTCGCAAGTCGCGCCCGTATCCCGACCCGTAATCACATATTTCTTTTCTTCAAACGAGCAAATATCAAGCGCTCTTTCCAGCTTATCCGCGCGATCTTGTAAGCCGATATGCGAAAGCAACATCACGCACGCCCGAAGCATAGAGCAAGGGTCTGCGTATTTCGCTCTGCCTTCCGTCACCATTCTCGGAGCTGAGCCGTGAATGGCTTCGAACATAGCGTATTTCTTGCCGATATTCGCGCAACCCGCCGTGCCTACGCCGCCTTGAAATTCCGCCGCTTCGTCGGAGATAATGTCGCCGTACAGGTTGGGTAGCAACAACACTTTGAAATCCTTTCGGCGTTTTTTATCCACGAGCTTCGCCGTCATTATATCCGCGTACCACTCGTCCGTGATAATTTCAGGATACAAATCGGCAACCTTATGGCAGTCTTCCAAGAAATTCCCGTCCGTCGTTTTAATGACGTTGGCTTTCGTGACGAGAGATACTCGTCCTAATCCGTTCTTTCTCGCATAGTCGTAGGCAAGCCGTGCGATACGGTCGGAGCCTTGTTTGGTCGTAATCGTGAAATCTACCGCCAAATCGTCCGTCACGTTAAAGCCCGACGAGCCGACTGCGTAGCCCCCTTCGGTGTTTTCGCGGAAAATCGTCCAGTTAATCCCTTCTTCGGGTACTTTCACGGGACGAATGTTCGCAAACAGGTCGAGCGCCTTACGCATTGCCACGTTCGCCGATTCGATATTCGGCATACCGCTTCCCTTTTGCGGAGTGGTCGTCGGTCCTTTCAAAATAATGTGGCAGACTTTGAGCGCTTCCATCACGTCGTCGGGAATGGCTTTGCCTTTTTGAATACGGTTTTCAATCGTCAAGCCTTCGATATCCACGAAAGAAACTTTTCCCGCTTCCACCAAATCTTTTAAAATGAACTCCAACACTCTGCGAGCTTGCGCGGTGATTACAGGTCCGATCCCGTCTCCGCCGCATACGCCAATTTTAATCGTTTCAAGCGTAGAATAGTCTACGAAATCCCCTTGCGATTTCATATCTTCTACCCGCTTTAATTGTCCTTCTAATACTTTTCGGAACTTTTCACAAGCAAGTTCCAACTCTTTATGATAGTTTTGCATAGTTAAACCCTTTTTATCCGTTCTTTTTCGTATAATTCAATCTACCGCCCGCAAGCAAAATTTCTCTTTGTCTAAGCGAAAGCGAAAGTTTGACTTTGACCCGTTCGCCCGTCGTTTTATCCAAAACTACGGCTTCGTCTTTTTCTTTAATTGCCGCCGCAAATCCTTCGATTTCCAAATCGTCGCCCTGTGAAAGTTTTTCGTAATCGTCGGGATTATCGAGCGTCATAGGCACGATCCCGAAATTGATTAAGTTGGCTACGTGTATTCTTGCAAAACTCTTTGCGATTACCCCTTTCACGCCCAAATACAACGGTACGAGCGCGGCGTGTTCACGCGACGAGCCTTGCCCGTAGTTCACGCCCCCTAAAATTATCCCGCCGCCTACTTTTTTGGCGCGTTCGGGGAAAGTGGGATCGCACACCGTAAAGCAATATTCCGAGAGCTTCGGAACGTTGGAGCGGTAGGGCAAAATCTTCGCCCCTGCGGGCATAATATGGTCGGTGGTAATGTCGTCGCCAACCTTTAAAACGAGCGAGCAACGCAAATCCTTTTCAGGCTCTTTCCCAACGGGAATAGGCTTAATATTCGGCCCGCGTTCGACTTGCACTTCGTCTGCATTCTCTTCCAAAACGGGAAGTTCCACCAAATTATCGTCCACGATAAACCGTTCGGGCATTTGAATACTCGGCGCTTCCCCAAGCGTGGTCGGGTCGGTAAACACCCCTGCAATCGCAGAAGCCGCCGCCGTTTCGGGAGATACGAGATATACGCTCGCATCCGCCGTTCCGCTACGCGCTAAAAAGTTGCGGTTAAAGGTGCGCAAGCTCACGCCCGCCGACTGCGGTGAAAAGCCCATACCGATACAAGGTCCGCACGCGCACTCCAAAATTCTCGCTCCTGCCGCTATCAAATCGGCAAGCGCACCGCAACGGGCGAGCATTGTATATACCTGTTTAGAACCGGGCGAAATGGACAAGCTCACGTCGGGATGTACGGTTTTACCTTTGAGCATTGCCGCTACGGTAAGCATATCGAGCATAGAAGAATTCGTGCAAGACCCGATACAAACCTGATTGATTTTTTTGCCTTGCAACTGCGCAACGGGCTTTACGTTGTCGGGACTGTGCGGGCAAGCTGCAAGCGGCTTGAGCGCACTCAAATCCACCGTATATTCCGCATCGTAAACGGCGTCTTCGTCCGAAGACAACGGACAAAAATCCCCTTCTCTGCCTTCCGCTTTTAAAAATTCTCTCGTCGTTTCGTCGGAAGGGAAAATCGACGTCGTTGCGCCTAATTCCGCGCCCATATTCGTAATCGTTGCGCGTTGAGGCACGGACAGGTTTTTCACGCCTTCACCGCCGTATTCCACGATTGCGCCTACCCCGCCTTTGACGGAGAGAATTCTAAGTACTTCTAAAATTACGTCTTTCGCGCCAACGTAGGAAGAAAGCTTGCCGACGAGATTAACTTTTATCATTTTCGGCATCGTGATATAATACGTACCGCCACCCATTGCAACGGCTACGTCCAATCCGCCCGCGCCCATTGCGAGCATACCGATACCGCCCGCCGTAGGCGTGTGACTATCCGAGCCGATTAACGTTTTACCAGGTACGGCAAAACGTTCTAAATGCACTTGGTGGCAAATGCCGTTTCCGGGACGGGAAAAACGAATGCCGTGCTTTTTCGTCACCGTTTGAATATAGCGGTGGTCGTCTGCGTTTTCAAAGCCTGCCTGT